>JAISEQ010000182.1 GCA_031264045.1 Deltaproteobacteria bacterium | reverse complement strand
TTACTGGGGTGGGGTGTTGGGTCATGGGGGTGGGGGGAAGGGAGACGGTGTTACGAGCGGAATGGGTTAGGAAAGCGTCAGGGGCGGGGCGGGAGAACGGATGTGGGGAGTGGCGGGGGTAAGGCGCGGAAAAGGTGCGGAAAGCGTCACGGGCGGGGCGGGAGAAGGGATGTGGGGAGCGGCAGGGGTAAGGGGCGGAAAAGGTGTGGAAAGCGTCACGTGCGGGGCGGGAGAAGGGATGCGGGGAGCGTCGCGGGCGGGGCGGGAGAATGGAGGGGTGCGGGGGGCTGGTCCTGGTCGGAAGGCATCCGGAAGTCCCGTCGGCCGTGACGCCCGGCAGACATCCGTGCCGAAGACCGTCCGAGTCCTGCCTGAAAGCTTTCCCAGCCACTTCGTCGGGCTCCGCACCGGGCGTGGGATGAGGCGGGACGGGAAAGGGGTACTGGTGAAGTGAGAGACGGACGGCGGGAGGCGGGAGGCAGGAGAACGGAGGCGGCCGGGGCCGTGATTCTGATTCTGTCGAGGGAGGCCGCCGGTTGGAGGGGGCCTTGATTCCGATCCTCCGGAGGCGGGCAGTCAGCTCTCCAGGCTGGCGGAAGTGGCGTCCGCAGACTCCGGGCCGAAGATTTCCATGGCTTCCTTCCCCAGGGCGTTGCGGTTCATGAGCTCCATGAGGTTCCCTGCGTACTCGGAAGCCTCTCTCCTCGAGTCGGGCATTCCGGGGGCGGGTAAGACGTGCCTGGCGTTCGCCAGCGCCTTAGCGAGCGGGAGCGCCTCGGAGGGGTTGCCGGCCAGGATCAGCGCCTGCGCGAGCGCGGCGGTCGTCCCGAGCGTCTTGGGATGGCTGGGGCCGGGTCTTCTTGTCCTGCTGTCCAGAAGCTCTCTCAGCACCTCGGCCTCCTCGTCCGGACGGTTCAGCGCAGCCAGTTCCGCGGCAAGGCTGTCCGCCGCGTCCTGGATGAGGGCGGAGTCGCTGCCCGTCTGTGCCGCAAGGGAGGTGAGGACCCTCCTGCAGAGAACGGCGGCGCTCTCGTGGTCTTTCAGGGAGGACTGCGCCATGGCCAGGGCGAAGGCGTGGTCAGTCGACATCGGGTCGTCAGGCCCCAGGATCCTGTCGCTCGCCTCCACCAGGCCCAGAAGGATTTTCCGCGCCTTCCCGAACCTGCCCGCCCTGAAGTGGACGTCGGCCAGCGAGCCTGCGGTGTACAGGGTGGACCTGTCTTCGGCGCCCAACTCCCTCGTCTGGGCGGCGAGGATCGATTCCAGCATCGCGGAAGCCGCGGCAAGGTCACCCCGGTCGGCCAGGGCCTCCGCCAGGCTGGCCTGGACGGCGTAGAGGGCCGGTTCGGAGCTCGGAAGCTCGGCCTCGAAGCGCGCGGACTCCCGCATGGCCGTCTCTCTCGCCATCGCGGTGTCGTTTCCGCCGCGGATGGCATCCGATATGCCGTATGCCCGGGTGTACGCCTCCTGCGGAGTGATTCTGACGGCTGCCGCGTTCTCCGGAGGGCTGGGAGCGGCGGCGAGGGAGCCCTGGGGGTTCCTGGCGGACGTCACGAGCGCGATGCCGACGGCTACGAGGCAGACGGCCATGACCGGCACAGCCATCAGGAGGAGACCGTGCCATGCCGAAGATTTTCTTGCCGGGGAGCCGCTTCCTGGAACGGCGTCATGCCTGAAGCCGGAGGCGGATGCGGAGGCGTGGATCAGCTCGTGCATGGCGTTTCCTTTCATGTCGGGGAGTGCGGTACGCCGCGCTGCGGTGGCGGCCCCGGAGCTTTCTTCGGCCGGCGAGTTCATTGCGCATCCGGGCGTTGGCCGTGTTGCCGGGGGATCCGGCCGCACCAGGCGTTTCCCGGAGCTCGTATAAGAATCACAGCAATATCGTTGCCATTTTTTTTAACTGAGTTCCCTTTGCAGGGGGCCGCGGCGCGGGTCCGGCTCCCGTCCGGTTTGGCCCGAGTCTCGCGATTCAGCCGGAAGTGCCGCCGATGCAGTGTCGGACGCGACCGGTTCGTCCGGATCCGGCCGTTCCTGTCCGCACTGCGCGTCTTCTTCAGCCTGGCCGTTTGCCCGTATCCGTCCGGGCAGATCGTCCCGTGTCGCCTGTTGCTGCCGGGAGTGGGCAGAGACAGTGACAGAAACGGGGACAGGGGCGGTGAGGGAACAGGAACAGAAACTGTGGTTGGGGGGCCGAATGTGACGGGGACAGGGATAGGGGCAGGGGCGGCTAATGTGACGGGGACTGGGATAGGGGCAGGGGCGGCGAATGTGGCGGGGACAGGGATAGGGGCAGGGGCGGTGAATGTGACGGGGACAGGGATCGGGGCAGGGGCGGCGAATGTGGCGGGGCCAGGGTTAGGGGCAGGGGCAGTGAATGTGACGGGGACAGGAATAGGGGCAGGGGGGGTGAAGGGGAGTGCGAAAGGCGGAGCGGTCGCGGTCGGGCCTGGGGAGCGGGCCGGGGGAGCGGTCGCCGAAGCCGTCACCTGGAGGTGTCGGTGGCCGAGGACCCCGGCGTCGCGGCGGGGGTGCTGGAGATGGCTTGAGGGGAAATCCCGAAGATTTCCTGAGCCTCCGTGCCCATGCCCAGATCGATGAGCAGCCGGGCGAGACGGTGCGAGAGGTCTCTGGCCTCCTCCCGAGCGTCCGGTATTCCGGGAACGACGGACGCGGCGCCGGCCGTCGAGATGCGTCTTGCGAGACTGAGAGCTTGGTCGGTATCCCCCTTCTGCAGGAGGAGGATGGCCAGGCGGTATGCCGATGCGACGGATTCGGGGTGGCCGGGGCCCTGGATCCGGTCGCGGGCTTCCAGCACCTCCGAGAAGAGGGTCTGCGCCCCGTCCAGATCCTTCGTCATCGAGAGCGCCGCGGCCAGGTTGGACGCGTCCGCGAGGGCGGCGGGATGGTCCCTTTCCAGGGTCTCACGGCGGATCTCGAGCGCCGGGGCAAGAAGGGCCTTCGCCCCCTCCCAGTCGCGGGCCTCAAGAAGGGCGAGGGCGAGGAGCTCGTTCGCGTCCAGGGTGAGCGGGTGGCGTTCGCCCAGTGTCCGGGTCCTGGATTCAGCCACGATCCGGAGGTTGTCCGCCGCGGCCTCGGGCTGGCCCAGGGACATGAGCGTTTCGGACAGGCCGACGGCCGCGGCCAGGGTGGAGCCGTCGTTATGGCCCAGGGTCCTGGTCCGCGACTCGAGGACCCTCACGAAAAGATCCCTCGCGGCGATGCCGTCGCCCAACGCCGCCGCGGAACGGGCCAGCGCCTCCGCCGCCTCGAGCGACAGCTCGTGGTCCGGCCCCAGAATTCTGTCCCTGGCCTCCGCCACCCCGGCGAGGATCTCGCGGGCGCGGGCACCATCGTTCACCATGAGAAGAATCTCGCCGAGCTCCTGGCCCGTACCGAGGGTCAGGGGGCTGTCCGCCCCCAGCTCGCGCGTCTGGGACTCCAGCTTTTTCGTGAGGCCGTCCCTCGCGTTCATGAGCTCGGCCCACCCTTCGGCTTCACTCTCGCCGAAGTACCAGCTGGCCTCCGCCTCGGCCTGGGCGGCCTCGGCCGGGGAGGGGGCAGCCTCCCCCGCTTCGGAGCGCGCGGGGGAAGCGGCGGGGGAGAGGAGGGGAGCGGCCATGAGGGCCATGACGAGGACGGCCAGGCGGCCCCTGCGGTTCGCGGGAAAGCCGGCGCGCCCTGATGTCGGGGACATCATGTCTCCTTTGCTTGAAGGGGCGGGATGGGAGTCTGTTGCCGGGAGGCCGTCGCGGCGCGCGTGATCGCCTCGGCATGTGGTGGGAGGACGGAGTCCTGTCCCGACCGGGGGAGACACGGGACGGGAAGATTTTGAAGCCTCCCGTGACAGTCCGGCCCTCGGGGGCCCCGGCGCGGTCTCCGTTCCCCGGTGCATGCAAGATCCTGTCCCTCGGCCGGAAAATGCCCCTGGACGGCGTTCTGCCTTTCAGGACGGCTTGCGGGATACGTCCCGGAGCGGGCGGGGGAGGGGCCGGCCGTCTTCCAGGGAGCCCGTGCGCGCGAAGCGGGATTGGGTAGATATTACGCGGATCCGGGTATTTTTACGCCGTTTTGACGGCGGACGGGCGCGGCAGGGTGCCCGGGGAGCAGGGACGCCCCGGCGAAAGGAAGCCCCCGGCAGGGGCATTTCGTCAGCCGGGGCACACGGCAGGTCCGGGGGGATCCGGAGTGATCCGGGGATACGGAAGTCCTGCGGTTTCATCCCCGCCGGCCTTCCGGCGGGGGTTCGCGCGGACATGCGGAACCGGCCGATCCTTCTTTTCCGGATCTTCCGGTTCTTCGGTTTTTCCAGTTTCTCGGGTTTTCCTGGTCTTTCGGGGTCCTCTCCGGTACGGGGCCCTTGGCGGGGGAGCCGAACGCCCGGTGGAGGACGGCACTGCCGCCGGGGAACGCGGGGTATCAGGCTGTGAGGCCCTCACGGGAGCCGGGATCCTTCCGGTGGAGTACCTCTCGGAGGAGATGCTGAAGGCGGGTGAGACGGTGACCCACCCTGGGAGCCCGCCCGCCGCGAACCGGCCGCCGCGGTCCCTGTCCCTGTAGCCTCTGATCCTCGGGTCGAAACCCGCCATGGCGAATGTCGGGAGGGTCTTGACCCTGCGGCCGACGAAGGCGGTGGGGACGGATGCCTCGGGCGGGGGGACTGAGGCCTCGGGGGGGGCCGGGGACATGCCCGGCGAATCTGCGGGGCGTCAAGGGAGCGTGACTCGGGCATTCCGAGGCTTTCGGGGCTTCCGGGGCTTCCGGGACGTCCTTGAGCCGACGGGCGCCGGGGTATGGTTGCGCTTGCTCGCGGACTGCGTGACACAGGGGAGTTCATATGGCGATGGAGGAGGTGATCGGGAGATGTCGGCCGTATCCAGCGGGCTTGCCATGCCGGGACGGGGCAGGCCGTTGACGCCGGTGACGGGGAGTTCGCCGCGGGAAGTCGGCGGGACGCGGCGGGGGGGACGTGGCGGCCGGGGAGTTTCCGGGGGAGCGGCGCCGGGCGCCGTCCGGGCACCCGATCCGGTGAGGTTCGACGGGGCCGACGCCTTTGCGGCGGCGGCTTCCCAGGAAAATGTTTGGGAGTTCGGATAGATATATCTATTGATATAAACTATATATATGACTGCTAATTAGAAAATCATATTGTGTCGGCGGCATCCGGGGAGGATCCGCCCCGACGGAGCGGCCCAATTCCGAAAGCGCCGAAACCGTCCGCAGGCCGGCCGCGGGCAGGAGACTGTCCCGGCGGGCGCGGGGAGCGCCTCCGGGGAGCCCGGGCGGAGCCGGGTCCGTCCGCGCGTCCGGGGCTTTCCGGGCCTTTTGGCCTTTTCAATTTTTTGACCATATGGTATATTGTCATCAGACTGGCACATGGCATCCGTACGCCCAGCCTCCGGGCGCCCCGCCGCGCGGGCACGGGGGCGCGCCCTGCGGCGGGCGCGGGGGACCAGCATGAACCTGCCAGCCCGGGCCCCTTCGATGGGCAGGAGGCACGACCGACGATGGCTGCAGAAGACCCTATCCTCGTAGTGGACGACGACCCCGAAAACCTCGCCATGCTCAAGGAGGTCATAGGGGACTGGTGCCACGCCGTCGAGACTGCTACCAGCGGGGCCAAGGCCCTGGACAAGACGAAGGACAAGCATTACTCGCTCATACTCATGGACGTGCGCATGGAGACGGAGAAGGATGGGCTGGAGACGCTCTACGCCCTCCGGGCCGGAGACTCCCCCAGCCGCAGGACCCCGGTGGTGATCATGACGGCGTACGCCGGGGTGCAGGACGCCGTGGACGCCCTAAAGGGCGGCGCGGCGGACTACCTGGTGAAGCCCGTGGATCTGGACGTCCTCCGCCACGCCATGGACAACATCCTGAAGAAGCCCGTCGTGGACGAGGTGAAGGCCCCCGCCCCTGCGGCGTCCTCGGAGGGCGGATCCAGGCTCATCGGGGATTCCCCCGCCTTCAGGAAGATGCTCGAGACTGCCCTCCTGGCCGCCGGGAGCGAGGCCACGGTGCTCATAACCGGCGAGAGCGGGACCGGCAAGGAGGAGGTGGCCAAGCTCATCCAGCGGAACTCGCTGAGGGCCGGGGAGAAGTTCGTGTCCATAAACTGCGCGGCCCTGGCCGACAACCTCCTCGAGAGCGAGCTCTTCGGCCACGTGAAGGGCGCCTTCACGGGCGCCGAGACCACGCGCAACGGCAGGCTCATGGCGGCCCACGGCGGCACGGTATTCCTGGACGAGATAGGCGACGTGTCGTCGGCGTTCCAGGTGAAGCTCCTCCGGACCCTCCAGGAAGGGGAGATCCAGCGTCTCGGAAGCGACGAGGTCCACAAGGTGGACGTGCGCTTCATAGCCGCCACCAACAAGAACCTGGAGAAGGCGATACAGGACAGCCAATTCCGCGAGGACCTCTACTACCGGCTGAACGTCCTGACCGTCCACGTCCCCCCCCTGAGGGAGCGGGCCGGCGATCTGCCGCTCCTGGCCGAGCACTTCGTCAAGGCCTATGCCGCCAAGAACAAGAAGCAGGTGAAGGGCCTGGAGGCCGGGGCGCTAGAGGCCCTGAAGGAGCACGTCTGGCCGGGCAACATCAGGGAGCTCCAGAACGCCATGGAGAGGGCGGTCATCATCTCCAGTGGCGAGCTCGTGACCGAGAAGGACCTCACCATCCGCATGGGGCCCGGACGCTCCGTCCCGCAGACGGTCGTCATGACCGGCTCGGAGCCGACGGGGGGAGCTCTCGAGGACTACGAGCGCCAGGCCGTCGCCAAGGCGTACAACCACCACGGCGGCAACAAGACCAAGGCCGCCGAGGAGCTGGGCGTCACGCGCAAGACGCTCGCCGCCAAGATCAAGAAGTTCGGACTCGACTCCCAGCGGACGCGCAACGGCGCCTGACGCCTTCCGCGCGTCGTCCCCTTAAGCTTGACGCCTTCCGCTCGCCGGTTCCGCGCGGTTTTTCTGCCCGGCACCGCTCACGGCTGCCGGACGCCTCCCCCTGCAGGGATTTCGGCCGTGCGGGGCGCTCATCGGCGGGTCAGCGGTGCCGCAAGCCGAAGGCGGCGCTCGCCGTGAAGACGGCAGGCCCGGACCGGAGGAGGCTCCGGGAATCCGCAAGCCCGAGCCCGGGGGCGAAGTCAGGCCTCCTGATCATTCCGTGGCGTCCGTATCCGGTGTCCGGACATGCAGCGCCGTCCGGAAATTTTACGTCACTGAGGCGGACGGCTGACCGGGCAATCAGAGCGGCTCTCTGGCAGACGGACGAGCCTGGGCAGGCGGGAGAGCCGGGGGGCGGCATGTGGTGAACGTCGTCCTTGCCGATTTGGCGAGCTTGCCGGTTGCGCTGTCCGGTGGGCCGTGTCCTGCGCCTCTCCGGCGGCGCTTCCCGCTTCGCAGGGGAGGGGGCGGCGTTGCGGAATCAAATCTTCAGAAATGTGATAAATGTTCCGCGGCCAGGGCCGCATACGGGCAGGCTCTCTCCGGTCCGGTTCCCGGTGGCGGCGGCTGTCGGTCACCGCATCGATGCCAGTAGCCCGCAACGTGAGAAGTTTCTCGGGGAAGCCATCCAGAGGCCGCATCCGGGATTCCCAAATTTGGAATCGCCGACGGGCACTAGCTGGCCCATGGGGAATTTGCCTCCCTGAACTCTATCCTGACTCCGGTCCTTCCGGCGAAAGCTACCGCAACGAACCAGACATTCCTTCCGGCAGCGATGAATTCCTTGGCATAGCACCTCTCGTTTATCTGGCTGAACGCTGATTTTATGCCGGAGTCGAGAAGCTTCCTGATCCGATCGGCAGATTCCTCGGCCCTGGTTGACTTCTTGTCCATGGTTTTTGGCTTGGCATTGGCATTCTGTTTTGTTCCGCTTCCCGCCTTGGCGTTTTCGGCAACAGTACCACTACGATATTTAGCCTCTACTACCATTACATTGCCGTCACTCATTTCAACGAGCATGTCTATGGTCCCTTCGGACGTGATCCGCTCGCCGGTTACGCGGTGTTCCATGGTGGACAATGCGGTGTACATATGACTTTTGTAGAACGCCTCATATCCGCCATCAAGCCATTCGTACGGGTACCGGGCGAATATCGCGGAGAGCGCCTCAGCAGCTTCAACTCCCTTGCGATCGAAGAACAATTGTGCGAAATATTTATGAAGTTCATTAAGATTATTTAGTTAGTCAGGTAAAATTCCAGGATATATTGTTCCCATGAGGTATTCATCGGAGTATGCCGCCCTGACCTCGTGGTTGGGAACGATTAGGCGATACAGCGTCCTCGTGTCGTCCCCGTTTGACTTGTCGATATCCTTGATCGTCAGGTATCCGCCATGCAACAGAGCGGCCTTAGCAGAAATTTTACGTAAATCCTGAACCGGAACTTTTCCAACATACGATAAGTCATTTTTAAAAAAGGAAAAAATATCCTTATCGTCTAAAGATAGATTTTTCAAGAAATTTGCATTGCCGAGATCATACCAGTAGCTCTTAAATGATTTTTCGCCTAAAAAACCAATTACCGATATCGGGTTGAATACCCTGTTTTCGCCGTCCCAGGTGTACCCGTCATACCATTTTTTCAGCGTGTCGTAGACATCTTTCAGATCCTTATGATGCCCGCAAGTTCTGTTTTTAACCCATTCGTCAAAAACAGAACGCATATGACAATCATAATATAGTTTAATTTCATTTTCAGTAAATCCGCATGCGGATGAATAATCAGTGTTAAATGATATATCTGTCAGGTTGTTCAACCCTGAATGAGGAGAAAATTCGTTGAACCGGCAGATCCCTGTCGCAAGCGAAAAACGCATCATCGGGGATGCCGATTTCAGCGATGCATAAAAGGCGTGCAAAGTATTCCTGATGATTTCCCTTTCCTTATTGTCGGTGTTGTTGTTCAGTTGAAAGTCATACTCGTCTATTAGCACTGCTACCTTCGGAGAAGTTGCCGTCCTGGGCTTTCCGTCTACCATCAGCGGTAATCTGTCGAAGGAAAAGTAAAGCGATTCTATCAGGTCGAATATCGCCGGACCGCTTTCCGTCTCATCGATATCTATACCGTATTGTTTCTTGCCGATTGAACGTATCCTCTTAGACAGCGTCCTGTCAAGTTTCGCCGCATCGGTTCCGCACGAGGCCATGCTCAGGCGGATCACATGGGACGTCTCCCAGCTGTAGTCTTTCACGCCGTCCATGCTTTTTGCAATATCCAGCCCCAGGTAGGGTTCCTCCTTCCCTCGCTTCAATATGTCCTCAATTGTGCTCAGGAGCAAAGTTTTGCCAAACCTCCTCGGCCTGGCCAGGAAAAAGTTCGGGTTAGGGTCAACAAGCATCCGGTGAATGTATCCGGTCTTGTCGACATAAACGACCCCGCTGGCGACAAGGTTTGGGAATTCCTGCTGGCCGCCGCCCAGCGGTTTCAACGCCTGCTTCCCGCATCCTTCCACCGCGTCACCTCCCGTGCCAGCGCAACTGCCGACAGACCGCCCGCAACTTGGTTTTCAGTAAAGACCCGGCGGCGCCAGCGAGATCTTCAACGCCCGTAACCCGCCAAGAAACAGGGAAACCGGGTTAGTGTCATGCCGGACTTACCCCCAGTTTGCCGGCCAGATTCATTATACAGCAGGAAACCTGTCTTGGGAAAGGTCCCGGCCCCCCTGCAAACCTTCCCCCCCCCCGCTCCGGCGCCTTGCCGCGGAAGCATGAACCGTATTCGTTCACCTCCCCTAAGGAGGCGCCGATCGCGGTGGAGCGAAAACTTGACTTCAGGGCTTTCGTTCAGGGAGGCGGCCTCGCGCCCTAGCTCCGCGTCCCGGGCGTTCCGCCGCAGGGCCGGTTGCCAGTCGTGCTCGCGGGCGGGCGCCCTGGTGCCGGTCCCGGCCGGAAAGGGCCTTCATGGAAGGGGCGGCTGCCCGGCGCTGCCGGGGCTGCGCGAAGAAGGTCCCGTCCGGAAGTTGCCGCAATGAAGTGATTCCGCTATAAAATTTGCCCCCTTCATCAACCCCGTCTTCGGGATGCTGTGGGGGGCTAAATAGGAGGCTAGAACGTATCGCCGGATAACCGGGCCGGGGCGGGTTCCGGAAGAGGGCGGCGGCGCAGGCACCGTCCCCGTCCCAGGTCACGGCCCCGGCGCGGTCCCGTCCGCGTACCGTGCCGACTCGGACTGCCCGGCCAGCTGGCCGCAGGCGGCCGAGACCCCGCTGCCGTAGGACTTGCGGGTGAGCGCGGTCAGGTTCCTGGAGGTGAGCGTCCCCCTGAAGGCCTCGACGGCGGCA
The DNA here is from genome assembly GCA_031264045.1 of Deltaproteobacteria bacterium. Taxonomy (GTDB): domain Bacteria; phylum Desulfobacterota; class Desulfarculia; order Adiutricales; family Adiutricaceae; genus JAIRZX01. The sequence continues at coordinate 4,132 of JAISEQ010000182.1, read as the reverse complement.
TCGGAAGGCCTCCTGAACGGGGAGCCCGGCCAGGGGTTGAACGGGATGAGGTTTATCTTCACGCGGAGCCCGGCGCACCAGACGGCCAGGGCCTCGGCGTGGGCGGGCGTGTCGTTCACGCAGCCCAGGAGCACGTAGGCCAGGGTGATCCTTCTGCCTTTCCTCATGGGGAGATCCCTTATGGCCTCCCGCAGTCCCGAAAGCGGGTAGGTCCTGGTCCCGGGCATCAGCCGGTCCCTCTCCTCCTGGAAGGGGGAGTTGAGCGACACGGCCAGGCTGGTCTTCATCTCCGCGGCGGTGAGCGCCTTAAGGGCCGGGGTGACGCCTATCGTGGAGACCGTGGTCTGCCTGCGGGGGAAGGCCATGAATTCCGGATCGTTCAGTATCCCGAGCGCCCCGCGGACGTTTTTCAGGTTATGGAAGGGCTCGCCCATGCCCATGAAGACGAGGTTGGTGACGGGGGCCCCTCCGGGGGCGGCCCTGCGGGAGCGGAGCGCCTGGACCAGGATCTCCCCTTGGGTGAGGTTCCGCCCGAGCCCCATCGCCCCGGTGCGGCAGAAGAGGCATCCCGCGGCGCAGCCGGCCTGCGAGGACACGCAGAGGGTGTAGCGCTCCCCGTCGGGGATGAGCACGCTTTCGGTCCTGAGCCCGTCGGGGAGCCTCCAGAGCGTCTTGACGGCCCCGTCCGGCGACGAGTCGCGGGCCTCAGGGACCATGGCGGGTCCGATCGAGCACGACCGTTCCAGCATCCTGCGGCAGCTGAGCGACACGTCCGTCATCTCGCCGAACGATTCCGCCCCCCTGCGGAAGAGCCAGCCCGCCAGCTGGCGGCCCCGGTAGGGCTTCTCGCCCATCGAGACGCAAATCTCCGAAATCTCGTCAGGGGAGAGGTCAAGGAGGCGCGGGGGAGCGGCGGCGGGATCGGCAACGCCGGCGCGGGAGGGATCGGCGCCCCCCGCGCGGGAGGGATCGGCGCCCGCGCAGCGGAAGGCAACGGGCCGGACGAAGGCGTCCGCGCCCGCCGTCCCGTCCGCGGGCGCTCCGTGTCCCGGCGGGGGCGCCGTCACTGCGGGCCCGAGGGGAGGCGGAAGTCCCCAGGTTCCAGCCGCTCGATGTTGGTCACTATGCCCTTCAGCCTCTTCATGGAGTCCAGGAAGGCCATGTAGCGCTCGAAGTCGCGGAGCGCCAGCCTGAGCTCCAGTACGCGGGGTTCCGGGCCCCGGTCCGAGTGGAACTCTATGATGGTCCCCTTGGTCTCGGAGACGGCGTTGATTATGTGCGGGACGGCGTTCTGCGCCCCGGTGTGGGTGATCCGCAGGTAGACGTCCGTGGAGGCGTCCTCGCCCCCCTCCAGGGACCAGCCGGCCTCCAGGACGCGCTCCTGGGGGAGCCCGGGAAGGGTGGGGCAGTCCGCGGAATGCACGGTCACCCCGCTGGACTTGGTGAGGAAGCCCACGATGGGCTCGCCGGGGATGGGGCGGCAGCACTTCCGGAAGTGGACCACTATGCCGTCCATGTCCTTCACCAGCACCACGGGGGCGGAGCCGACGTCGCGGCGGCGCGTCCTGGTCTTCCTGGGGGCAGGGCCGGGGCGCGCGGGCTGGAGATCGGCGGGGCGCTCGGCGGACGGGTGCTCGGCCTCCCGCTCGGAGCGCTCCATTTCGGCCAGGGCTGCCCTTATCTTCGAGCGGGTGCGGGGCGAGGCGGCCTTCTGGAGCCAGTCCCGGGTGGGGTGCGCGAACTTGGAGGTGGCTATCTGTACGGTCGATCCGTTCTGCAGCTTGTGGTCCAGGCTCACGATGGAGCCGTTCACGAAGGCGGCTGAGAGGTGATCGCCCACGTCCGAGTGGATCTGGTAGGCGAAGTCTATGGGCGTCGCCCCGGAGGGGAGCTTTATGATGTCGTTTTTCGGAGTAAAGACGTAGACCAGCTCGTCCGTGTCCAGCGACTTCTGAAGGCTGTCCAGGTACTCCTCCGGGCTGGTCTCGCCGCCGGAGCCGAAGGTCTGGCTCAGGGTCTCCCGGAAGCGGAGCACCAGCTCCTCCTCGCCCTTGGAGACGGTGCCGCCGACCTTGTAGCGCCAGTGGGCGGCCACCCCGTCCTCGGAGAAGGAGTGCATCTCCGCGGTGCGGATCTGGATCTCGATGTGGATGTTGTCCGGGCCCACCACCGCCGTGTGGAGGGAGCGGTAGCCGTTGGGCTTGGGCACGGATATGTAGTCCTTGAAGCGTCCGGGGAGCGGGCTGAAGATGGTGTGGGCTATGCCCAGGACCCTGTAGCAGGACTCCACGGCGTTGTCGTTCACGACCACCCGGAAGGCGAAGAGGTCGTATATCTGCTCGAAGGGGATGTTCTGGAGCCTCATCTTGCGCCAGATGCTGTAGATGTGCTTGTTGCGGCCGGTCACCTCGGCGTCTATGCCGAACTCCGAGAGCCTCTTCGCCAGAAGGTCCTTCACCCTCTCGACGTACTCCTCCCGGGCGGCCCGGCCGGTGGCGAGCTTGGCCGTTATGTCAGTGTAGTCGCGGGGCCGGAGGTTGAAGAGCGACAGGTCCTCCAGTTCGGCCTTTATCTTGTGGATCCCGAGCTTCGAGGCGAAGGGGGCGTAGTAGTCCAGGGTCTCGCGGGCTATCTCCTCCCGCTTGTCGTTCCGCATGTAGCCGAGCGTCCTCATGTTGTGGAGCCGGTCGGCGAGCTTGGTCAGGAGCACGCGGAGGTCCTTCATCGAGGCGAGCACCATCTTGGAGAGGTTCGCGGCCCTCCTGGCCGTGCGGTCGGTGAAGCTGGCCTTCCCGATCTTCGTCACGCCGTCGACCACCGTGGCCAGCTGCGGCCCGAACTCCGGACCGAAGTTTTCGCGGATGTCCTCTATCTTGACCGGGGTGTCCTCCACGGTGTCGTGCAGCAGTCCGGAGGCGATGCTCACCGCGTCCAGCTTCATGTTGGCGAGTATGTGAGCCACCGCGAGCGGGTGGGTCAGATACGGTTCCCCCGAGAGCCTGAAGGCGCCGCTGTGGGCCACGGCCGCGAAGGTGTACGCCTTCCTCACGAGTTCCACAGACTCGTCCCGCGCGTCCGGGTAGAAGTCCAAGAACGTGTCGATGATCGTGTTTATGTCCGTGGCCTTGGGCGAGTACGAGGGAGCGTCGGGGCCGGGCACGTATTCGTCCAGCGGGCTCTCCCGGCCGTACTTGGGGGCGCCCAGGCCCAGCCATTCCGCGAGATCCGGCGGCCGCACGTAGCCCTCAGGGAAGCCCTGCACCCTGCCCGCCCCGTCGTGCCAGGGGCTTCCGGGCCCCAGGGCGCCGGGCCCCAGCTCGCCGGGACGCGGGGGCACTATGTCGGAAGGGGCCGGTGTGCGCGGGGCGCCGTCCGGACCCGAATGGCCCGGTCCGGTATGGACGAGGAGCGGCGGGGAGGATCGGTCGGTCCCCATGCCCATGGCGTGCGGGAGCTCGGGCGTGTCAGCGGCGAGGGACGGGGAGACTGACGCGGGCGGTGTCGGGGCGTACGCGCCGGGCCCGGTTCCGGGGCCTGCGGGAACGGTCCCGTTCCCGCCTCCTTCAGGCGCCCCCTCTACGGCGGGACGGGCGCTGGGGGAGCCGGACGCGGTTGCCGTGCCGGTACCGGTAACGGCGGGATCCTTGCCTTCCTCGCCCGTCATCCTGCCCCCCTTCCGGGCGACGGCGCGCCGGGCACGGGGCAGGTGCGCGGTACGGCCAGGGCGCGCAGGAGCCCGGCCCGGGCGTTGGCAGGGGCGGACGTCTCCGACCGGCCGGAACCGGCAGCCGGAGTCCGTACGGCGGCGGGGCCGACGTGCCCGGCGGGCCCGACAGGGGAGCCGGATGTCCACGCGGCTTCCGGTTCCCGCGTTGGAGCCGTTGCGCACCCGATGCGTTCGCGGCAGAAATTCGTCGCGCCGGCGTCTGGCGCTTTCGGGCGGGGGTGCGGGACTGGCGCGTCCCGTCCGCAGGTCTGACAAGCGGGGTCAGATCCTGCCTGGCTGGCGGAAGCTGTGCTGTCGTCTGGCAAGGACATCGTCGGTGCCCTTGCGCGGGCGCCCGCATGGCGGGGCTCCGCGCGGGAAGGAGCGCCCGCCGGGATGGGCGCTCCGGGGATTGTCTTGGGGCCT
>JAISEQ010000085.1 GCA_031264045.1 Deltaproteobacteria bacterium | reverse complement strand
GCCGTGGCCCCGGAGGCGGGCCCGGGGCTCCCCGGCGGGCCGCCGCCCGCGTCTATCCTCGAAGCTATGGCCTCGGCCGCTATCCAGCCCTCGGCTATGGCCCCGGACACGTACTTCTGGGGGGCGCCCCCCGCCGCGTCGCCGCAGGCGAACAGGCCGGGGACGGTGGTCTCGCGGAAGCGGTCCACCATGAAGCCGCTGGCGGTATGCCCGCCCATGACGTAGGGCTCCGTCCCCTCGATCTGGACGGACAGCCCCGCCGGGGAACCGCCGTCCCCGGCGGGGCGGGCGGACGCCGCGCCGCCGGGGGACTCCCCGGCCTGCCCCTCCTCCAGGAACCTCATGGCCTGCATGGGCGACATGTGGAAATACGATCTCACGAGCGCCCTCCGGCCGGCCGCGTCCAGGGGGCCGGTGCGCATGACGCAGGGCCCGCGCCCTGCCTCGGTCTCCCGGCGCCAGGCCAGGACCCTCTGGGAGGTGGTGTTCCCGTAGCGGGCCTCGTAGCTCTCCCCCAGGGCGTTCACCTGGCTCGCGCCCTGGCCCACCGCGAGCGTCCCCGTGGGGGCCGCCGTGTCCTGGAGCCTCAGGGCGACGAAGCGCATCTCGAGGGTCGTCATCTCGGCCCCGGCCCAGATCCCCATGGCCCAGCCGCCTCCGGTATTGAAGGGCGGATACCACATCTTGTGGCCGGAGGGGCCGGGGTTGTTGGGGCGGTAAATCCCGGCGGCCCCGCCGGTGGCGAATACGACCCAGTCGGACTCCGCGCAGACGAGCTCCGGGGCGTCCAGCTTCAGGGCTATGCAGCCAGCGGCCCGGTACGGGAGGGAACCGGGGCCGGAGGGGGCGGCGGGGGCGGCCACGAGCGAGAGCGCGTGCGCCCTCTCCACGACCGTGACCCCGGCCCTGCCCCGGATCGAGGCCGCGAGCGCGGGCTTGATGGCCCCGCCGTTTATCTTGAGGTTCCTCCAGGAGCGGGACGCCCAGCTCCCGTCGGGGTTCCGGTGGAAGGGGACCCCGAGGCTCTCCAGGAACCCGGCCGCTTCCCCCAGCCTCTCGGACATGGTGAGGAGGAGCTCCCAGGAGCCTATGCCGTGCGCGTCGGCGAGGGCGTAGCGGGCGTAGTCGGCGGGCTCCCTTCCGGGCGCGGTCCACGCGTTTATGGCGTTCACGCCCGCTGCGAGGCATCCGCTCCTCTCTATGGCGGCCTTCTCCAGGACCACGACGGAGAGCCCCCTGCCGGCCAGGAGCCATGCCGCGGAGATGCCCGCGGTCCCGCCGCCAACGACTGTAACGTCGGCTTTCAGCCGTACGGTTTTGAGGGGCGTCGCTCTCATGGGTCCGCGCTACGCGGGGTTCCTTTCCGGGCCGGCCGGGGAGTTGGGGGAAATCGGGGGGGCCTGGGGGCCCGAAGGGACAGGGGAGTCCGGAGTCGGGAGGGTGGACTTCGGGGCCGGGAGCTCGAGGGTCCTGAGCGGGAACTTCGGAGTCGGCAGCCGGGGACAGGTCCGAGGCCCGGAGAGTCAGCCGGGACCGTAAGCCAGGAAAAGGCGCGCGCGAGAGTTCCGCGAAGTCCGCAAGGGACGCCGGGACGGGCGGGACGCGCTTTCGGGGCAGTTCGCGCCGCAGGGACAATCGCCGTTTTCGTGAAATCGTTGCGGCCCGGCCGGGGGCCGGGGACATGACCGGGATAGGGACGGAGCAACAAGTTAAAACCCCCCATGCGGATTGTCAACCCGCATGAGCGGTCCGTATTTACCGATCGGTCGGCGCGGCCGTACGGACGGCGGGAGATGCCGGCGGGCTCGGGGGACAGCGGGAGAATGCCTGCCTTCCAAGGCATCAGAAACAGAACGGTAGCGAAAAAAATAAATAAAATAAGCATCTTTTAGGCATAGTTATGCGGGGTTCCCCTGAAAACGCCTGCATCGGGCCTGCCGGGGAACCGCCGCGCGGCCGCCTTTCCGGCCGCTTCGTCCGGAACTTCAGTTTTCCGCCTCTCCTCCCTTCCGATCCCGGACTTCCGCTCCCGCGGGCGCCCGGGCGCCCCGTGCCGGAAGCCCCGAACCCCGAAGCCCCGCCGTCCGGAGCCCGGGGCCGCTTCCGGCTTCAGATGACGAAGTTGTACCCGTTGCCCTGGCTGGACAGCCGGGAGTTGTTGACGAGACGCGCCTCGCCCCCGTCGAATGCGTAGACGCGGTAGATGAGCACCTTGACCCGTTCGCCGGGGGCGACCGGGGCGTGCTCCAGGGAGTAGAAGGAGGTGAGCTCGTAGCCCTTCACCCTGAGGCGGAGCTCCAGAGACGATCCTCTGAAGGACACGGACTCGACAATGGCGTCCTCGGAGCTGTTCCCGAACTGGACGGGCTCGCCAGGAGGGCAGACGTGCACGAACTCGGGCCGCACGGCGCAGGAGGCGCCCCTGGGCGCGCCCTCGAAACCCACCAGGGCGCCGTAGTCCTCGAGCACGGTGCTCTCTCCCACGAAGCGGGCGACGAAGGGCGTCGCCGGATCCCGGTAGAGTTCAAGGGGGGTCCCCGCCTGCTCCACCCTGCCCCCGTTGGTGATTATGACCAGATCCGCCACCTCGATCGCCTCCGACTGGTCGTGGGTTACGAAGATGCTGGTGATGCCCAGGCGGCTTATCATGTCCCTGAGCCAGGATCTCAGTTCCTTTCTGACCTTCGCGTCTATCGCGGCGAAGGGCTCGTCCAGGAGGAGCAGCCTCGGGCTCGGGGCGAGCGCCCTCGCGAAGGCCACCCTCTGGCGCTGGCCGCCGGAGAGCTGGCCCGGGTAGCGCCTCTCCAGGCCCTCCATGGAGGTGAGGGCCAGAAGCTCGCGCACGCGCTCCCCGATGGCCGCCCTGGGGACCTTCTGCATCTTCAGGCCGAAGGCCACGTTGTCGAAGACCGTCATGTACCTGAACAGGGCGTAGTTCTGGAACACGAACCCTATCCCCCGGCGGGAGGGATGGAGATCGTTCACCCGCGTCCCGCCTATGCGGATGTCGCCTCCGTCCGGGGTCTCCAGCCCCGCTATCATCCGGAGGATGGTCGTCTTGCCGCTTCCGCTGGGGCCCAGGAGCGCCCCCAGGGTGCCCTCGGGCAGCGAGAAGGAGACGTCGGTGGCCGCGCTGAAGTCGCCGAAGGACTTGTTCACGCCCTCCAGCGAGACGTGGGCGCGGGCCGCTTCCCCGGCGGCCTTCGCGCCTCCAGGCCCCGGAGAGGCCGCTCCCCCGCGGGGGGCTTCGGACTCGGGGCCCGCTGGCGCGGAGTCTCCCGGCTTCAGGCCGGAGGTTCCTATCCCGAGGCCAGGGGCTCCGGAAACGGCGGACGCGCGGCCCGGGACCGCCGTCCCGGGCCCGCCGGTTCCGGTCCCGGGGGACATCGCGCCGCAGTCTCCGCCGGGAGCGCCGTGCCCCGGGAAGGCCGAACCGCGCGCCCCGCCGCCTGCCGGGCGTCCGGAGCCGGACTCCCGGGCTCCCCCGGCGGGGGAGTCCTGAGGCCCCCGGAAAGGCGCGGCGGCGGCCGGGGGGAGCTCCCCCGGAGCTTTTCCGGGCGCGGGGGAGGAGGCCGGGAACGGGGCGGTTCCGCGGGCGCCGGGCATGCCGCCAGACGACGGTTTCGGGCTAACGCACATAATAGTCCGCGTCCTTGCGCGAGATCCCCTCGACGATGTTGCGGGCGACGAGAATAAGGACGGCCGTCGCGACCAGTATGGCGGCGGCCGAGAACGACTGGAGGGTGTGGTACTCCCTGAAGAGGATCTCGATGTGGAGCGGGAGCGTGTTGGTGCGCCCCCTCAGGTGGCCCGAGACCACCGACACGGCCCCGAACTCGCCCATGGCGCGCGCCGTGCACAGGATGACGCCGTAGAGGAGGGCCCAGCGGATGTGGGGCAGGGTCACGCGGCGGAAGGTCGTGAAGAAGCCGGAGCCCATCAGGACCGCCGCCTCCTCCTCGTCGGTGCCGCGGGCCGTGAGCACCGGAATGATCTCCCTCGCCACGAAGGGGAAGGTCACGAATATCGTGGCCAGCACGAGCCCCGGTACGGCGAAGACTATCTTTATGTCGTGGGCGGAGAGAAACGGGTAGGCCCAGCCCAGCCTGCCGAAGGTCATGATGAAGACCAGGCCGGCGATGACGGGGGAGACGGCGAAGGGGATGTCGATGAGCGTTATGAGGAATCCCTTGCCGCGGAAGCTGAAGCGGGTGACGGCCCAGGCGGCGCAGAGACCGAAGGCGGTGTTGCAGATAACGGCCGCGACGGTGGTCAGGACCGAAAGCTTCAGGGCCTTCAGGGCGTACTGGTCGGAAACCGACTCCCAGAAGGGCCTGAAGCCGAACTCGAAGGCCTTCCAGAGCACCTGGCACAGGGGCAGCACGAGGAAGACCGTGATGAAAACGAACGAGAAGGCTATGAGGAAGACCCTCAGCGTCCCGTTCCCCCTGCGCCAGCCGTCCACGGTTCACTTCTCCCCGGCGAATGACGCCGCCCGCACCTGGAGGCGGTTCACTATGAACATGATGACGAACGAGCACACGAGCATGAGGAGGGCCACCGCGGTGGCCTCGTCGTAGTTGAACTGCTCCAGCTTGCTCATTATGACAAGCGGGGCTATCTCGGTGCGGAACGGGATGTTGCCGGCGATGAAGATGACCGAGCCGTATTCCCCGAGCCCCCTCGCGAAGGCCAGCGAGAAGCCCGTGAGAAGGGCCGGCAGTATCTCTGGGAACACGATCCTGAAGAAGACGGAAGCGGGACCCGCCCCCAGGATGAGCCCGGCCTCCTCGTAGTCCGGGCTCAGCTGCTCCAGCACCGGCTGGACCGTGCGCACCACGAAGGGTATGGTTATGAAGGTGATGGCGGCTATGATGCCGAGTTGGGTATACGCGATCCTGACTCCCAGAAGCTCGAAGAGGGGTTTCCCCACCCATCCCCTGTCGGTGGTGAGCACCGTGAGCGATATGCCGGCCACGGCCGTGGGGAGCGCGAAGGGGAGCTCGATCAGCCCGTCTATGAAGCGTCGCAGCGGGAACCGGTAGCGGACGATGACCCAGGCGAGGGCCAGCCCGGAAACCGCGTTTATGAGCGCGGCGGCAAGGGAGCAAAGGAAGCTCACCTTAAGGGCCGCGAGGGTCCTCGCGTCGGAAACCGTCCTCCAGAACCCCGCGAGGCCGAGGTCCGCGGACATCACGGCCATGGACGCCATGGGGATGAGCACTATCAGGGACGCGTAGGCCAGCGTCACGCCCATGGTGATCCCGAACCCCGGGAGAGTCTTTTTCCTCGTCCTCTTCATGAAGCTGCTCTCCGGGGCAGGGGACCGCCCGGCGACATGGACAGCATCGCGGACTGGAGCGCCGGCGCGTCCGGCCGTCCTGCCCGCCGGGGCTCCCTCGGAATTGACGGGCGTCCCCCGGAGTCCGGGCGCTCCGGACGCGCGGAGGCGGTGCCGGGGGACACCGGACCCGTTCAGGACGGGACAGGGCGGTCAACGGGCAGGATGAACCGGAACAGTGGCGAAAACTGAAACGAACAAGACGGAAGACGACTGTTCGGGAACAGATAAGAAAAGAAATTGAAAGATATTTTTGTTGCGGATAAATAGGATAAAAATTTAAAATGGCTGTTCCGTAACGAAACAGATGAAAATTGTATATATTTAAATGGCGTTAAAATATAGACGCTGAAACAATGATATGAATTTAACGGCAACAGTTTTGAAAATAAAATGATGTGAATTTAAAGAAAACTATTCAGAACAAACAGGAAAACAATTAAGAATTCTATTCAGAACAAATAGGAAAACAATTAAGAATACTATTCAGAACAAATAGGGATGCGGATTGAAAGGTAACTGTCTCGAAAATTAAGGATATAAATTGAAAGATAACTGTTTCGATATATTAGGTATCAAAATGAAAGAATACTATTCCATTATAAATAATGGTATGGGCTGGAGGGCAACTGTGCCCTGACAGGGCAGGTCTAACGGCGGAACAGAATTGCGCCGCAACGAATCGGACACGGAAAGGAGAGTGGCGATCAGTTCCGGAGGGACTTGATGAAACACGTTCGGGACATGAGATTATGACGGCGACCGACAGCCAGGAAGGGGTTCAGCGGGTATAAATCTGATCGAATATCCCGCCGTCGTTGAAATGCTTGGCCTGGGTCGGGCCCCAGCCGCCGAAGAGCGGGTCGTCAATCGTTATGAGCTTCATGTTCAGTACGAAGACGTCCTTGAACTCCTCCGCTATCGTCTTGTTGGAGGGCCGGTAGAAGTGCTTGCCCGCCACCCTCTGGCCCTCGTCGGAATACAGGTAGTTCAGATATTCCGTAGCGATCTCGCGCGTGCCCTTCTTGTCGACGTTCTCGTCCACTATGGCCACCGGCGGCTCGGCCAGGATGCTCGTGGGCGGGGCCACTATCTCGAACTGCCCCGGGGTCTCGGCCAGCGCCAGGTAGGCCTCGTTCTCCCAGGCCAGAAGCACGTCGCCCTGCCCGTTCTGGACGAAGGTGTTGGTGGATCCCCGCGCCCCGGTGTCGAGAACCAGGACGTTGTCGAAGATCTTCTTGATGAAGGCGATGACCCGGGGCTCGTCGTGGTTGAACTTCGCGTCCCCGAAGGCCCATGCCGCCAGGTAGTTCCAGCGGGCGCCGCCGGACGTCTTGGGATTGGGGGTGATGACTCCCACGCCGTCGCGGGCCAGATCGTCCCAGTCCCTGATGTTTTTGGGGTTGCCGTTCCTCACCAGAAAGACGATTGTAGAGGTATAGGGGGAGCTGTTGCCGGGGAACTCGGACTGCCAGCCCGGCTTTATGAGCCCCGCCTCCTCGATGGCGGTGATGTCGATGGCGAGCGCCAGCGTGACCACGTCGGCCTCGTTGCCCTCGATGACCGTGCGGGCCTGCTTGCTCGAGCCGCCGTGGGACTGGACCACTTCCACGTCGTTTCCGGTCTTGCCCTTGTAGTAGGCGACGAAGGCGCGGTTGTATTCCTCGTAGAGCTCCCGGGTCGGGTCGTAGGAGACGTTCGTGACCTCCGCCCCTGCGGCGGCAAGAGGCGTCCGGGGCATGAGGACGAACAACCCCAGTGAAAGGGCCGGAACCAGGATGAACGCTGAAATCTTCTTCATTGGGCACCTCGGGTGATCCCTCTGCCGGCCTGGACCGGAGCGTCCGGACCGGGACGGGAGGGATCGGAGTGTCGGGACCGGGACCTGCGGGGGGAGCGTCCGGCCAGGGACGTTTCGGGATCGGAGCATCGGACCGGGACTTGCGGGGGGAGCGTCCGGCCAGGGACGTTTCGGGATCGCAGCATCGGACCGGGACCTGCGGGGGGAGCGTCCGGC
>JAISEQ010000038.1 GCA_031264045.1 Deltaproteobacteria bacterium | reverse complement strand
CGCGGGGCCCGCAGGGGATTCCGGCATCCCTCTTCCCGCCCGGCACTCTCCGGCGCCCGGACGCGTCTCCGGGACATGAGGGGAGGCCGGGCGTTTTACGGAGGGGGGGGACACCGCTTTCGTCCCCTCGGGGAAAGGCGGGTGCCTCGTCCGGGTGCACCGGATACGGCCCTGAGTATCCAGCGAAGACGTCCGACGTCCCTCTCCGTGCCGGGCGCGTCCTTCCGTAGAGGACGGGGACCCGTTTAAACTTTTCACTACATCTCATGCCGCCGCTGCCAGGGGCGGCATCATCGCCCAGGACATGATCGGGAAACATGGCTCCGGAAGCCCGACGCGATCGGGTATCCGCAGATGAACCCGGCGGGCCGGAGCGTCCGCCCGCGCTCACTCCGGCCGGGAAGGGGCCGTGGGCGGGACGGAAGCGGAATACGGCATTCCCGCATTTCTCATCAATTTAACGGCAGGACAGCTTCCCGTACGTTTCCGCTCCCGATTCCCTATGGGAATCTTTATCACCTCCGTAGCCCGACCCGACAGGCCTTCCGCCCCGAATCTGCCGCCGACATGTTGCGGTGCCGTCATAAAATGAACATGACAAACATTTTAAAAAATAATTTGTTATCTAATTTTTGATAAGAAATACCATAACCCGAAATATAATATTTATTGAATATTTTTTAAATCACCAATGAAGATGACTTAAACTATCCTGTATAGTGTGACACCGCAAGACGCGATTGTGTCAACAATACTCCACAGCAAAAGCAAATCTATGAAGCCACAGTAATAAGTCGCCGAGGGATTTCGTTGGAAAAAAGATTAGTCGGTGGCGACCGAAAATGTTGAATGAGCAGTCGCCACTCCCTAATATCTGGTATGCTTTCGCTTATCCTCTGCCTCTAAGAATTGTCAGACTGGTGGGAGCAAACGGTTCCGTGTAGCCACCTGCTTATTAAGGTTCCGTCATTCGTGACTTTATTGTGTCCGTAATCATCTCTTTTAAAAGTGATATTTGATGTTCATCAGGTTTTAGTCAACACAATGCGGACATAGTTATCTCAAATCTAACTACAGGCTATGTCTGAAAATGCTGACAAATCTATCGGAGATCACTCATGATTTCACACGATCTAAATGACCTCTCACGACCTTTCACGATATCTTACGATTTCTCAGGATCGATCATAATATTATGCAATCTGCAATATTTCAATTGTCTGATAAGATTTTTGAGAACTATAATATTTATTATATTATCTGACAAAAATCCATAATTATCTCAGTCTTTTTGAAATACATCAGCACTCTCGATAAATTTAATGACATATAGTGAAATATAATGACTGTTATATCCTTCTGGAATTTAAGATATTTCTCGGGGACAGCGGTTTGTGCGAGGTTGCGGATGACTGAAGATTTTCCAGAAAGTGTTTACGGGAATTATTGCCCGATGAGAGCGTCGTCGGACGGTGCCTGCGGAGTCTGTGCTCTCGGACTACCCACAACGCGGAAGAGCAGGAGGAATGGAGCTCGGGCGCAGGCAGGTCAGCGGGCGTCACCGCCGCCAACATGTCCGTGATGTCCTGGACGTGCGTGATGTCCTGGACAAGATCCTTTTGCGGGCTCAACGGCTCACTTGGTGTATTACGGGAATTTCCGGAATCGTTAGGGTTTCGGACAGGTGGCGTTTGAGTCCTGAAAAGGCAAGGTGCACGTTTCGGAAAAATAGCGAAAAATATCGAAAAATATCGAAAACCACCGAAAATACCGGAAAAGTCCGGAACGGCTCTGGACCGGTGCCGTACGGGGGCCAGTCCGTTCCGCCCGGGACTGGGGCGCGGCCCGGAGATCGGCGGGGAGCGGGCGGAGGCGCACGGGCTGGTTGGCCCGGCGGAGCATCCGGGCGCACGGAAGAAGGAGGCGGGAATGTCTTTGAGGAGATTGAAGGGGCTGGAGCCGGGCGAGTTCATCGGGGGCAAGAAGCTTGTCAGGGACGTCCGAACCGGGCCGGAGCGGGCGGCGGCGGCGCTCGGGGAGCGGGACGCGGTGCTGAAGGCCATGCTCGCCCTCTCGCTGGCGGGGGCGGTCTTCCCTGAATGGTCCTTCATATGCTTCGGCCTGTGCCTCCTGGCGTTTTCGGGCCACGTCGCGGCCACCGCTGGAGCGAGGCTGCCCTTCAGGCTTCCGGGGGCGGCCCGCAGGCCTGATCCGGGAGCGCCCGCCCCCGGAAGGAAGGGGCTCAGGCCAGCGGGGGGAATCTTCTTCCTGGGAAACGAGCAGGGCACCGGGAAGGAGCTGTGGCTGGACAAGCGGGACGTTCTGACGCACATGCTCCTCATGGGATCCACCGGATCGGGGAAGACCGCCGCGCTGGTGTCCCTGGCCTACAACGCTCTGGCAACCGGCGCGGGGCTCTTCTACATCGATCCAAAGGCGGAGGCGCAGCTGGGCCTGGAGATCTGGCAGCTGGCCAGGTATCTGGGGCGCGACGACGACTTCAGGGTGCTCAACTACTCCACCGCGCAGCCCCCCGCCCCGGGCAGGCTCTCCAACACCAACAACCCCTTCTCCTCGGGCAGCGCGGACGCGCTCACCCAGGTCCTGGGGTCGCTCATACCCCCGTCCGCCGGCGGGGCCAACTCGATTTTCGCCGACAAGGCGCTGGCCCTCATCTCGGGGCTCATGTACGCGCTGACCGACCTGAGGGACAGGGGAGCCATACGGCTTTCCGCCAAGGAGATAAGGGGATACCTCTCCTCCGACAACTGCATAGCCCTCCTGGACCACGCGCTCCTCTCGGAGAGAGCCCGCGAGGCGCTCCTGGCGGCACTCCGGAACTGCAACTACGTGCCCGGCCTGGGGGACAGGCAGCCGACCGCCTTCCACGAGCAGTACGGCTACGCCCAGAGCTACTTCGGGAAGGCACTCTCGAGCCTGACCGACACCTACGAGCACATCTACGGGGCGGAGTCGGGGGAGGTGGACTTCCAGGACGTGGTCCTGAACCGCCGGATACTCCTGACGCTCCTCCCATCCATGGAGAAGAGCCCGGCCGAGCTCTCGGGGCTGGGCAAGATCACCCTCTCCTCGGTGAGGGCCGCCGCATCGGTGGGCCTGGGGCTCGAGATAGAGGGCCGGGGCACAGACGTCCTGGGCTCGCTTCCGGTACACTACCGTGGCACGGGCCCTTTCCTGAGCATCGTGGACGAGTACGCGGCCATAGTGACCCCGGGCTTCGAGTTCCTGCTCACGCAGGGCAGGGGGCTCGGGATGGCCACGGTGGTCGCGAGCCAGGACTACGCCGGCATCGCGGAGGCGGACAGGAAGGGGGCCCAGCAGATAGTCGCCAATACCTCGGTGAAGGTCTTCATGCGCCTGGCCGAGGCAGACAGGACCTGGGAACTTCTGAGGAAGCTCGCGGGTGACGAGCGGGTCCTGGAGACCCGGGGTTTCACCATGAATCCCGGCGGGCTCTCTTCCGGGAGCTGGCGGGACGATCTGAAGGCGCAGGCCGCATACAGGGACACGGCGCATCTGAACGATCTCCTCGAGCAGACCGAGGGCGAGGCCCACTGCCTCCTGGGGGGCCTGTTCGCCAGGGCGAGGCTCTTCCATGCCGGTCCCGAGCTCGGGGGGGCGGTCATGCGGGTGCCCAGGCTCCTGGAGATGGATTCCATGGACGGGGACGGGCCCCTCCCGCTGAAGGGGGAGGAGGCCGCACCGGACTCGGACGCGGAGCCGCCCGTGGCCGGGGAGGTTCGGGATGCCCGGGAGATTCGGGGAACTCCGGATGCCCGGGAGATTCTAGAGACTCGGGATGCACGGGAGGTTCGGGGTACTCGGGATGCACGGGAGGTTCGGGATGCGAGGGAGACTTGGGAGGCTCGGGAGAATCGGGATGCTCGGGATGCGGAGGAGATTCGGGATGACCGAGGGGCTCGGGATGGTCGAGAGACTCGAGAAGTCCGGGCGGTTCTGGGGGATGCGGGGGTTCCCGCCGGATGGGGGGAGGGTGCCGGAGAAGGGCAGGACGTGGCGGAAGGCTATGCCCGCTACAGGGAACTCGAGGAAGCCTCCCTGGCGGACGTGCCCGAATGGGGAAAGCTCGTGGAGCAGTTCAAGCCCCGCAGGAGGAAGGCCCGGCGGGCGGATCTGCCGGGTGCCGGGAATAAACTGTCGTCAGGGAGGTAGTGAAAAAATCCTGGGTTCCGCATCTGTTCACAGTAAACGGCGGTAAAGCTTTACATGGCCTGGTCGGCCTGCCCTTGTGTGCGGGGGGGGGGTTGACCGCGAAGGGGAGCGTCCGCTCCAGTGGCATGGGAAGGGTTCGCGGAAGCCCGGCATCACCGGCGGGGACATACACCTTCGAAGTCCGGCCAGCAGGCACCGGGGTCCTGCATGCTCCCCGAAGTTTCAGCGCACGGCAACTTTTTTGCGTCAGACATATTGATTCTGAGAATGAAATGCCCTTGAGTTGTACTTTGAATCCTTCATGCGTTCATCGCATGGCGTCTCCGGAGATCCTGGCAGGATGCATGGTGCGCCTGTCATCAAACATGGGCTTGGTTCTCTTTGTGTTCCGGTCCTTCATGTTGTATGTGGACATGTTGATCGGCAGAGTTTATTTGGACGAGTTCTTGACGACTTCTTATGGTGATATGGATTTTCGGCAGAGTTGCCAGCCCGCCGTGTCCGGTCGGCTTCTGCCGCGATAGCTGAAATCTTCATTTCCGATTCCGGTGAGGCAATGATTTCAACTGTCTTGCGCTAGGAATTCCCCGGAGCTTGCTCCAGGGAGGAATCGCTCCCTCCTTCCACGGATCTCACGGCGGCGGGGCACAGAAAACGGGAGGAATTGCCGTCTGATCTCTTCTATGGTATCATGATTCATGGCTAACAAGGCATTCGTATTTCGGATATATCCGACAAGGAAGCA
>JAISEQ010000469.1 GCA_031264045.1 Deltaproteobacteria bacterium | reverse complement strand
GGTCGCCGCCTGCTCCCTGGCCGCGGCGGCCTCCGCCTCCAGAGTCTCCCGGGCGGCCGCCGTCTCGGCCTCGGCGGCCTCGCGGGCGGCCCGGGCCTCCAGTGCGGCAGCGTCCCTCGCGGCGGCGGCCTCCCGCGCCTCGGCCCTGGCGCGTTCCGCGTCCTCGGCGGCAGCGCGGGCCTCCTCTCCCAGCCTCGCGGCCTCGCCGCGCTCCCGCGCCAGCTCGCGCTCGTGGGCCTCGCGGGCGAGCAGACCTTCCCGGCGCTCCTGATCGCGGGCGCTCTCCGCCCGCACGCGGGCTTCGGATTCGCGGTCCAGCTCCTCGCGGCTGGCCCCGAGCTCCCTGCGGGCGCTCTCGCGGTCCGCCTCGGCCCGGGCAAGCTCCTCCTCGGCGCGGAGCCTGTCCTCCTCGGCGCGGCCCAGGCCGTCCTCGGCCTCGGCCAGGCGGGCCCGCAGCCTTTCGCCCTCGGCCCGGAGCCTCGCGCCTTCCGCCTTGAGCCTCTCGCCCTCCACCAGGCCAGCCACCGCGGACTTCAGGATGTTCAGCGCCCGGTCGGCCTGCCAGAGCCGCTCCTGGGCCTCCCTGCCCCCGTCCCCCCGCTCCAGGAAGTCCTCGGCCCCCCGGCGGATCTTGCGGGTGGCGGAAAGGCGCCTGGTCACCGCGTCCAGCATGTGCCTGGTCTCCTCCAGCATGCCCTGGGCGAGGCCGAGGTTCACGGCCGAGGAGAGGAAAATCTTCTCCAGGAAGGCGGGACGGCCGACGAGCGACGGCGACGCCCTCCAGAACCCCGCCAGCTGCAGGCGGCTTCTCAGCACGGACGCGAGCAGCGCCTCCACGGAGGCGCCCAGGGCCTCGGCCCCGTCGCGGAAGGCTATGCTCCGCTCCCCGGACGACCGCCTCTCCGCCGCGGTGAGCTGGTTCAGCGCCCCCTTCAGCCTGCGCTCGTTGGCGATGGCGCCCTGGGCGAGCTCCTCGTGGCGGCGCTCGAAGGCCTGGGCCTTCTCGGAAAGGGTCCGCGCCGCCGATATCCAGCGGGACACCCCTATCCCGCCCGCGAAGGCGGAGAGCCCGGAGTCTGGGCCGGAATCGGGGCCGCCGCCGTCGGGAACCGCGGCGTCCGGAGAGCCGGGCCCGCCGGGGCCGTCCGGGGAAGGATCGCGCGGACCGGGAGCCGTCGGCGCGGCCCCGGCGGAGGACGCCGGGCCCGGGGCGTCCACGGGGGTGGCCCCCGCCCGCTCGCGGCCGAGCGCCGCCGCGCAGTTCTCGATCTCGCGGCGGTGGGCCTCCAGCTCGGCGAGCCACTTCTCCCTGGCCCTGCGGACGCCTTCCGCGTCGGCCAGGCACTCGCGCAGCGATGCCGTATAGGCGGTGAGGGCCGGCGCGTCCGGCAGCCCCGGGCCGTACGGGCCGTCCGGATCCTCGTCGGGGTCCTGATCGTCCCGGGCTGCCCGGGAGGCGGGTGAGTCCGGAGCGCCCGCGCCCGGCGGCGGGAGGATCCCCTCCACCTGCTCGCGGAAGCTCAGGGCTCTCAGGTACTTGGCGTGGGCGTCCTGACTGAAGCCCGAGCACATCTCCCGGAAGTCGGGGACGAGCCTCTGGGCCTTCAGGAGCGCGGCCTCCATGGCCATGAGCGCGTTCTTCACCCGTCCGTAGCGGCCGGGCGACGCGTCCTCGGCGGCCCGCCATCCCTCCAGTGTCTCGCGGACGGCCTCCAGGGCCGAGTCCACGGACTCCGGACCCCGGGGAAGCGCCCCGCGGTATTCGGAGCGGTCGGAGGGCCTGCCCGCCGACTTCAGCGCTGCCCCGAACCACTCCGCCAGGGTCGGGGCGGCCAGCGCCCTCGCGAGCTTGGGGCTAAGATCGATCTCGGGCGCCGGAGGCTCGGGCTCGTAGCCGTCTATGGGCCTCACGGCGGACAGGAGCCTCCCCACGTCCCTCGCGAGCGCCATGAGCGCTGCGGGGTCGAGGCATCTCTGGGTCGCCCTCGGGGGGAGGGGCCGTTCCGGATCGAAGAGCGCGGCCATGTTCTATAGGGTCACTCGGCGGAAAGTGTCTGGGAGGGCGTGACGGGCTGCGTCGGGGCTGTGCCGGCGTCCGGCGCCGAGCCGGAACCCGGTCCCGAAACGGAACCGGACCTGAGATGAAGCCCGGTCCCGAAACGGAACCGGTCCGGAGACGAAATACGGTCCGGAGATGAAGCCCGGTCCGGAAAAGGAACCGGACCTGAGATGAAGCCCGGTCCGGAGAAGGCGCCGGTCCGGAACTGGACCGGGCGGGGCGGGCATACCGGGCGGGGCGGGCATGTCGGAAAACCCCTGAAGGCCAGATCTTAACCCCAACGCGGCCAGGTCTCAAACCCCTCGGAGGGGCCCTATTCCGAAGCCCGCGCGGGGCCGGACGCGGTCATCTGCCGACCCCCTTTCCGGGCCCGCGTCCGGGTCCCGGCCAGGGGCACGATAATTTGTAGACAAATAGCCCGTATCCTGCTAAAAAAGCACTGTTAAGACCGGATGCCGCGACCCTCCGCGCCAGTGCCCGCGACCGCTTGAAAGCGACCGGGCCCGTCCGGGAAAGGGCGACGCACCGCCAGGGGCCCGGAAGCCTCGGGCGCTTCGGGGTCCCGCCCTGGCCCGGAGTCCGGGACGGCGGGTGCCAATGCGCATCAGATTACCACAATGTTTTATCAAAGAGAACAGGAAGAATCCTAAATCGAAATCATTTAGTAGCAATTGGTAACCTTTTAGCCCTTATTTGGGGCCCCTGCCCCCGGCGGGCTGGCCTTGGGCCCCCCGCCCATTCCCGCTGCCTGCTGCGCCGCCCATGGCCCGACGGCACCGTTTGCCGGCCGCCGGGACGTCAATCCGGCTCCCCTGCAGGTTTTTCGGCTTCAGGCGGCGGACGCCGGGGCGCAGACGGGCCCGGACGCTCTCCGGAACCCGCGCTCCCGCCGCCTCCAGGCTGGGCGGCCTCCCGGACGCCCGCCGATCCGCCGATGCCCCGGCGCTTCCGAATCTTTCAGGCGCTCCCGATTCATTGTACCCGCTCTTCCGCTTCTTTATCACCGGCGGACCCGGTTTTTTTTCCGATGCCCCCGGTTCTTTTCCCCGGCGCCCCAGGCTCTTTTCCCGACGCTCCCGGTCCTTCATCCCCGGAGCCCCCGGCTCTTCATCCCCGACGCTCCAGACGCTCCCGGCTTTCCGGCTCCCCGCAGGGACGCCCTTACTGCCCATCTGCCATTTCCGGCGGGCCGACTCCCCCCCGCCCTCCCCGCCCGGCCAGTTATCCGGCCTGGCATCGGCCCCGTGCCGATCCCCCGCGTCCGCCGTCCCGCCGCCTCTCCCGGCCCGCACCCCCCGGAACCTCCCCAGCCTGTCCGGCAGGGCTTCCCGTGCCAGGGCCGCAGGCGCCAACCCTCCTGAACCGAGCCTCACGGAGGGGACCAGACGGGCGCCCGCGCCCCCGCACCGGCGGCGGACGCCCCAAACCGGGCCCCGGCGGCCGGGCATCAGCTGCCCGGCGTCCGGGGCCAGAGACCCATCCATCGGAGGTATCAACTCTTGCAGATAACCATAAAGCAGACCGGCAGCAAGGACCAGGTCTTCCAGGCCGAGGAGGGCAAGACCATCCTCGAGAACCTGGCCTCCCAGGGACTGCGCCTGGACGCCCCCTGCGGAGGGCGGGGCAAGTGCGGCAAGTGCATCGTGAAGGCCGAGGGGGCCCTTGAGGCCCCGGATGCATCGGAGCAGAAGCTCATAGAGGAGTTCCCTGGCAAGAGGCTGTCCTGCACGGCGAAGGTCACGGGCGACGTGACTGTCACCCTCGAGGACCAGGTGCTCTTCAGCTCCATCAAGGCCATGGGCTGGAGCGCCCCCTACGAGATAAACCCCCCGCTCCAGGAGATAGAGCTGGAGATCCTGGACCGCCAGGACCCGACCGGGTGCCTGGACGTCAGGAACATCACCACCCACAACATCCAGGCGCTGAACGAGATTGCCACGGTGGACGCCACCTACAGCCGCGGCCGGGCCCTCGTGTGGCTGGACGAGCTCCTGGAGGCCTGGCCCATCGACAAGGAGAACGACCGCACCACCGGGCCCCTGGCCGCCGCGTTCGATCTGGGCACGACGGGGCTCGCGCTCGCGGTCATCGATTTGAAGGACAAGAAGGTCATAGCCCTGGAGACGGCCCTGAACCCCCAGACCGCCAAGGGCGGTGACGTCATAAGCCGCATAACGGAGGCCGACTACGGCCACCAGAACCTGCTGGATCTGCAGTCCATGGCCCTCGAGGGCCTGGCCAGCATGGTCGAGCCGGCCGTGGGCCTCGAGGTGGGCAGGAAGATCTCCGCCGCGGTGATCTCCGGCAACTCCACGATGCAGCATCTTCTGGCCGCCGTGAACCCCAAGGGGCTCGCCCAGGCCCCCTACCGCCCCGTGTTCACGCACATGCTGGACATCTCGCACCTTGCCGCGAGGCTCAACATCTCGCCCAGGGCGAAGGTCATGATGGCCCCCATGATCTCCAGCTACGTGGGGGGCGACATCGTCTCGGGCATCCTGGCGGTCCAGCTCAAGAACCGCCCCGGCACCGTGGTCTTCATAGACGTGGGCACCAACGGCGAGATAGTCATCTCCCGGGGCGGCAAGCTGGTCGCCACGTCCTGCGCGGCCGGCCCGGCGCTTGAGGGCATGAACATCCTCTGCGGGGCGCGCGCCCAGACCGGCGCCATCGACACCTTCACCATGGAGGAGGATCTCAGCTTCAAGTACACGACCATCGGCGGAGCCCCCGCCATGGGCATCTGCGGAAGCGCCCTCATCGACATAAACGCCTTCCTCATCAAGAACAAGATAATCAACAAGGCCGGGCGCATGCGCGACCCCGCTGGCAAGCAGATCCTCCGCGACAACCGCTTCTGGCTCACGGACAAGGTCTTCCTGGACCAGCTGGACGTGCGCCAGGTCCAGCTCGCGAAGGGCGCCATCGCCGCCGCCATGGAGATGCTCATGGAGCGGCTGGGCATGACCCTGAAGGACATAGACGAGATAGTGATAGCCGGGTCCTTCGGCTACCACCTCCGCGCCGAGAGCCTTAAGACGATAAAGCTCATACCGCCCGACTTCGACGGCCCCGTCACCTTCGTCGGCAACTCGTCCCTGGCGGGGTCCGCGCGGCTTCTCCTGAACAGGGACTCCCCCGCCGAGGCGCTCTCCTACACCCGCGAGGTCGAGGTGATCGAGCTGGGCTTCGACCCGAAGTTCCAGCAGGTCTT
>JAISEQ010000418.1 GCA_031264045.1 Deltaproteobacteria bacterium | reverse complement strand
CAGGAACATTGCCGCGGTGCCTATGACCCCGAGCGCCCTCACGAAGTGGGGGGCAGCGCCCACGAGGGCCCTGCCCAGGACGTCCGCCGCCCAACCCCGGCCCTCCCTCTTCAGGAGGTAGAAACCCGCGTCGTCGAGCTTCACCAGGGCCCCGACGAATCCGTACACGCCGAAGGTCATGACTAGGCCTATGACTGCCAGCGCGCCGGCCCTCTCCAGGAGCCCGATGCCTGCCGGAAGCACCCCCAGGGCGATGATTATTATCTCTGCGGAGAGCACGAGATCGGTGCGGACTGCGCCGGCAATCTTCTGCCTCTCCATCTGCATGAGGCTGGTCCTGAGCTCCTCGCCAGAGAGGTGCTCCTCAAGCATGCGCCTCAGATTGGGATCCTTCACGACCCGTGACGCCGCGAGCTGGCCTGGGCCGGGAGCCGAGGCCGGGGCATGGGAGACAGGGTGATCGGGAGCTATTTGCGGCGGGGAGAGGGGCGGGGGAGCTTCCTCCGCCTCATTCCTGGCCGCGAACCGGCTTTCCTGCGTAGCGGAGGGGACAGGGGGAGGGCTATCCTGCGTAGCGGAGGGGACAGAAGCCGCATCCCCGGGAGCCGCCAGGACAGGAGTGGAGGCCCGGATCCCTGAAGGCCGGGGAGAAACCCCGTTAGGAACGTCCGGGAACTCGGAAGACTCCCCGTGAACAGGAAACCCCGCCAGGGGTTCGCGAGGCTCCGCCCCGTCCGGGTGATCCATGCCCCGGGGCATGTCCTGGCCTGGCATCGCTTCGGAGGCCGCCGCTGATTTATTCGGGATCCCCGTATGCGCAAGAGGGGCGGCCGCAACGACTGAAACCACGGCATCCCCTCGATGAGGGGACGCTAACGGAGGAGCCGTCCTGGGGGCCCCGGGACCGCCTGAAACCCCGGTATCCGACTGAGTCGACCCGGGCACCGGCGCTCCCAGGGCATCCTCCCCCTCTTCCGGGACATCGGGCGGGACCGCTTCTCCGCTCCCGTCCCTCGCCTCCTGAACTGTCCCCGCCGCGTCCCCCCCGCCGGTTTCCCCGGAAGACGCGCGGGAACCCTTCAGGCGCTCCCTCCGCCTCCTCGCGCGGTCCGCCAGGTTGTGGGCCAGCTTCTCCGCGCCCTCGTGGCACAGATACGATCCCCCCACCATGAGTATGGGGGTTATGAGACCGGGGCTGGCCGCGCTTACGGCCAGCGCGAAGGGGATGATTATGAGCTTGTTGACCAGCGACCCCTTGGTGACCGCCCAAACCACGGGGAGCTCCCTCGCGGCGGAGAGGCCGGAGAGCTGCTCGGCCGTGAGAGCCAGATCGTCCCCCACCACGCCCACGGTCTTCTGGGCCGCCATCTTGGCGAGCAGCGTCACATCGTCCAGGACGGTGGTGATGTCGTCCAGGAGGGCAAGGAGAGTGAAGCCTGCCAACGGACACCTCCCTTGAGGGGGCCGGGGGCGGACGCGCCCCGGGAACGGCCGGGAAAGTGACCATTTTGCCTGCGGCGCGGCTCGAAAGTCAAAGGGTTCCGGCGGAAAGCCGTCCGGGGGGGAAGAGCCGGAACCGGAAGCCCCAGGGCGCGCGGCTCCGGGGTTTCGGATCCGGGGTTTCAGGAAAGGGGGGGACTCACCCGGACTTCTCAATGGAGGCGGCGGTCAGCCGGGCGAAAAACCGGACGTCCGGGCGGCGGGCCGGCGGGACGCTCCCGCTGAAGGCGGGCTGAAGCCAGGACATCGACTATTCTGACGATCCGGTAACGGGCGGCGACAGCCAGCCGCTTGTGCCCTTCAGTTTTCCCAAGATAAGGAAGCCAGTTCCCGCCGCGGATAGAAACCGGAAAGCACAAATGAAAAATAATTAATTTATCGTCAATTAATTGATTTTTAGTAAAATTGAATATATAAATAACGACCACTCCATTTCTGTCAAATTTAATTTATTTTTTTGATTTTATGTCTTTTTTTTGCCGTCCCCAAACCTCCCCGCCGGACGCGGCCGACGGCGGGAAAATTGACCGGCATATAATAGCCATCTGATAAAAAATACATTAAAATAAAGATTAAATCTGCATATTGCGTTCTATCTGTTCGTTTTTTCAGATTCTTGCCCCCTTCCATGCCCGGTTCAGCCTGTCTTTGATTAAATGTATAAAAATCAAGAAAATAATTTTAATTTGTAATAAAATTAAGCTCCGGACGCCCTTTCCGACCCACAAGACCCCTGCCGGCCGCTTCCGGGACTGCCGGCAAAGCTTCCCGACGGCGGAAAAACGTTGACATGCTGCCTTGGCCGGGGCTAAGTTCTTTCCACCGTGCCGAACCGGGAACGTCCCGCTCGCTGCCGACCCAGGCCCGGCAGGACGATTCAGGGGCCTCACGAAGCCCCCATGATGCCGATCAGAAATCTGAAGGCCCCAGGCGCCCCCCCGCGTCAGGGGCCTTTTCATTTTTCCGGGCCCTCAGATCTCCGCACCCCGTTTCTGCCGCTGACCCGCTTCATTCTCTTCCGGCTCCTGGGGCTTCCCGGCTCCATTTCCTTCCCCGCTCCAGGGCTTTCCCGGCTCCAGTGCCTTCCCGGCTCCATTGTCTTCACTGCTTAAGGACCTTTCCGGCTTCATGATCTTCACTGCTTCTGGGCCTTCACGGTTTCCGGCCCCGACCAGGGATGACCGCCGTCATTCTACTGGGATCACCCCGCACCCCCTCGCGCTTCGCCGGTACTGCCGTTCCCGTTTCCGGCCAGCCTCGGCCCCCGGCTCCCCCGCTTCCGGTTCCGGGCCGCCTCCGCTCCCACCGCCTTCCCGGTTCCCTACCCGTCCGGGTTCGGGACCGGCATCCTTCCGAGGTCCCGGATCCCCCGAACTCCCGGTTCGCCGCAGGAACCCGGCCCGGCCCCTCCGGGCGCCCCGTTCCGTCCCCACGAGCTCCGGCCCGGCTCACGGGCCTTACCGCCACACCCGTTCCGGCCGCCGGCAATCCGCCGGCCGCCTCCGCCAGGTCCGACCGCGAAAATGAGCTACCTCGACTCGAAAATACCCCCGGTCCGGGAGCACCGCCATCCCGAGACCTCCCTGGCCCACGGCTCCAGATGGCGCGGGGGCCACGCCGCCGGCGCCTGCCCCATTGCGAGCCGGGCGGACAGGAGCTTCACGCAGGGGTCCATCTGCCCGCTCCTGCCTGCCCTGGGAATAATGCTGAGCCTCCCCGACACGGTGGTGCTGATGCACGGCTCGGTCGGCTGCGGATCCTGCGCGGCCGGCAACAACGTGAACGTCCGGGGGGGGCTCTCGTCCCGCGGGGCCCCGGTGGACGACGTGGTGTGGCTCTCCACCGCCCTGGACGAGATGAATGTGATAAACGGCGGGGACGCCAGGCTCAGGGAGGCGCTGGTCGAGTGCGACCGCGTCTACCGCCCGAAGGTGATACTGGCCGTCTCGGGCTGCCTCCCCGGGGTGATAGGCGACGACATCGACGCCGCCGCCGCGGCCGTGAGGGACGAGGTGAAGGCCAGGATCCTCCCCGTGCACTGCGAGGGCTTCAAGTCGCGCTTCATGGCGACGGCCTACGACGTGGTGTACCACGCCGTCGGCCGCCACCTCATGCCGGACCCGGCCTCGGTAGGCCCGAGGGATCCGCGGCGCGTGAACGTCATGAACGTGGGATCGATGGGCCTGGCCGACGAGCGCGAGCTCGCGAGACTGGCGGAGGCCCTGGGGCTCGAGGCCAACTTCTTCCCGGTTTTCGCGGACCCGGACAGCTTCGCCAGGGCGGCGGAAGCCGCGCTCTCCATCTCCGTGTGCCCTACCCACGACGACTACTTCCTCACCCACCTGGAGGAGAGCTACGGCGTGCCCCATGTGATACGCCACATGCCCATAGGCATAGCGAACAGCGGCCGGTGGCTCCGCGACCTGGGGGACGCCGTCGGCAGGGCCGCCGAGGCCGGCAAGATCGCCGAGAAGGAGGAAGGGCTGCTCCGGGACGCCCTGGAACCCTTCCTCCCCGCCTTCAGGGGCAGAAGGGCCTTCGTCTCGGCCGGCGAGTACCGCTCGCTCGCGACGGCCTCGCTACTCCAGGAGCTGGGCTTCGAGGTCTGCGGCATCAGGAGCTTCCACTTCGACTCCTATGCCGAGGTGGAGCTGGAGAAGCTGTCCCGCGCCCGGGAATGCTCCGGGCAGGGCACGGCCGGACGGCGCGCCGGCGGAGCCGGGCGCGGCTCCGCCGCCCAGGGCGGGGACGGGGACGGCTTCGTGTTCAACGTCGCGAACGTCCAGCCCTTCGAGGAGGCGAACCTGCTCAGGCGCCTGAAGCCAGACGTCTTCCTGGGCCACATGCACGGGAACTCCACCGCAGCGAGGATGGGCATCCCCTGCCAGGTCATCTACAACTCGGGCTACGGGTACCTGGGCTACCGTGGGGCGTACGACCTCGCGAGGAGGCTCCACAGGAAGATGGCCAACCCCGGATTCTACCGCCGCCTGGGACAGTTCGGGAAGCTCCCCTACCGGGAGTCCTGGTACGGGGAGGACCCGTTCAGCCGCATCAGGGGCGGGGAGGAGGACGGATCGTGAGAAGCGCGTATCTTGAGCGGCCGAGATGGAGCTGTGCCCTCGAGGGGGCGCTCGCGGCGGCGGGAAGCATGCCGGGCGTGGTGCCCGTGCTGCACGCCGGTCCCGGCTGCGCCGGGAACTTCGCGTGGACGGCCAACGGCGCTTCGGGACTGCAGGTGACGGGCCAGTGCCTGGGTCTCTCGGTCCCCGCCACCAACCTCCAGGAGAACGAGGTCGTCTTCGGCGGCACGGACCGGCTCAGGGAGGAGCTCCTGGAGACGGCGAGGATCATGGAGGGCGACACGCTCTTCGTGCTCACGGGCTGTCTCCCTGAGGTGATAGGGGACGATGCCCGCTCGCTCGCGGACGAGCTCTCGACCCCGGAGCGGCCCGTCCTCTTCGCCTCCGTCCCGGGATTCTCGGGGGACTCGTACGCCGGATACGGGGAGGTGCTGAAGTCCATAGCCGCCGACGGGGTCAGGCGCCTGAGGACGAAAAGGGATCTGGCCAACGTCTGGGGGGTGCCGCCGGGGCTCGACCCCTTCTGGCGCGGCAACCTGGAGGGCATACGCGGTCTCCTCGCGCTTCTGGGCATCCGCGCGAACCTCCTCTTCGGTCCCGCCTCCGACCCGAAGGCCCTGAGGCGGGCCGGGGCCGCGGCGGCGAACATCGTGGTCTCCGGGCTCTACGGCGCCGAGGCGGCCGGTATCTTCCGCGACCTCCACGGCATCCCTTCGGTGCCTGCCCCCCTCCCCTACGGGGCGGCGGCGTCCGAGAGGTTCCTGAAGGCGGCCGGCCGGGCCTTCGGGCTCCCGCCGTCCAGGATGCGCCGGGCGATCCAGACCGCGGGCCGGGCCCACTACGCCGCCCTGGAGCCGGCGGTGGATCTCCTGAACGACATGGAATCCCAGCGCCACGCGGCGGTAATCGGCGACGCGAACCACGCCCCGGCGCTCTCGGCCTTCATAAGCGAGGAGCTGGGCTGGGTCCCCGAGCTCACGGTCATCGTGAACGATCTGGACGCCCGGGGGAGGGAGGCCCTGGAGGGGTACTGGGAGGCCACCGGCACCCCCAGGCCCGCGAACCTCGTATACGCCTCCGACAGGCGCTCCATCCTGGAAGCCGCCCGCGGCGTCTGGCCCGAGGCCCCGCAGGAAGGCTACCGGGACCCGAAGCGTCCGGCCATCGTCCTGGGAAGCTCCCTCGACAGGGCGCTCGCCTCCGCGATAGGGGCCGGCCACCTGAGCGTGAGCTACCCCGTGGCCAACCGCCTGGTGCTCACCCGCGGCTACACGGGCTACCGGGGGGGCCTGGCGCTGACCGAGGATCTCGTCTCGGCCTGCATAGGCGGAAGGTGAAGATGACCGGAACAGACACCTCCCCGGCGGTCCGGGCGCCGCAGGCGATCCCCGGGCGGCTCCCCGCCGCCGGAGCGGACGCCCCAAGGATCCCCGCCGGGACGCCGCGGGCGGACCCGGGCCGGACACTGGCCCCGGACGCCGGCACGGCACAGGAGGGGAGCGCCCCGCCGCAGGCGGGCACGGACGGAAACGCGGCTGACGCCCGGCACGCACAGGGTGTTCCTGGCGGCGCGGACGGGTACCCGCGGCGCGGACATGCGGAAACGGACGGGAGCGGAACCGGCGTAGGTGCGGAGCGGGCCCCTTCCGCAGCGGCGCCGCCCGCGGGTTCCGCGCTTGCCGCCGCCGCCGGGGGAACCTTCGCGTTCCTCTGGAGACAGAAGGCGCTGGCGGCCGCGCTAGCCGCGCTGGCCGTCCAGCTGATCCTGCCCGACAGCGGGAAGCACCCCACCGTCTCCAGGCCGTACTACGCCTGGGCGCTTTCGCTCTCGGCGGCATTCTTCCTCCTGAGGCCGGTCATCTTCGCCGGGCGGAGGGAGGCCCTGGAGGCCATGAGGGCCAAGGACCTCTTCACGATGGCGGCCTTCCTGCTCCTGGCCCTTTCGGACGTGCTCACGGCCAAGGCCACGGTGCTCCCGACGCTCTTCTTCCCGACCCCGGACAGGATCCTCGCGGTCCTCTGCGAGGACTTCCGCTACCTCGTGCTGGACTGCCTGGGATCGTCCGCGAGGCTTCTAGTGGCGGGATTCTTCTCGGGGGCCGCGGCGGGGCTCGCCACCGGCATCCTCATAGGATTCTCACGGGGGGCGGCATACTGGCTTAACCCCCTCATAAAGTTCCTGGGCCCCATCCCGCCCACGGCCTGGATACCCATTGTTCTCGTGGCATTCCCCACCACCTGGACGGGGGCGGTATTCCTCATCGCGCTGTCCGTGTGGTTCCCGACCTCGGTCATGACGTCCAGCGGGATCCTGAACGTCCAGAACGCCTATTTCGAGGTATCGAGGACGCTCGGGGCCGGACGGGTGTACCAGGTCTTCATGGTGGGAATACCGGCGGCCATGCCGCTCATCTTCACGGGCCTGTTCAGCGGGGCCTGCGCGTCGTTTCTCACGCTCATGACCGCCGAGATGATAGGCGTGAAAAACGGCATAGGCTGGTACATCCACTGGCAGAGGCAGATGCTCGCCTACGCGAACGTCTACGCGGGGCTCATAGTGGTGGCGCTCACCTTCTACTCCCTCATCACCCTGTTCTTCAAGGCGAGGGACCGGATGCTGGTCTGGCAGAAGGGCATGATCAAATGGTGAACGGCGGCGGCGCGGCGGAGCCCGGGGGCGTCAGGAACGGGACGCTCGGGGAGACGGCGGCCCGCCCCCGCGCCGGCGGGGACGGATCCCGGCCGTGGGCGTCTACGGGGACAGGGCCGGCGGCGCCTCGCTCCGCGCAACCAGAAGCGGGGGCGTCAGGGCCTTCCTCCGGGGCGGGCGCCATCGAGATAAGGGACGCCTGCAAAAGCTTCCCGCATCCGGACGGAACGCTCGTCCCCGCGCTCGCGCAGGTTGACCTTTCAGTGGGCGCCGGGGAGTACGTGGCGCTCATCGGCCCGTCGGGGTGCGGCAAGTCGACCCTCCTGAGGCTCGTCGCTGGCCTGGAGCGGGCGACGTCCGGACGCATAAGCCTGGACGGCAGGCCCATAGAGGGGCCGGGCGCGGAACGCGGTCTGGTATTCCAGAACCCCTACCTCTTCCCGTGGCTGGACATCCGGGGCAACGTGGCCTTCGGGCTCAGGGCCCGCGGGAGGTACGCGGAGGGGAAGGATCTGGTGGACCGTTACCTGGAGCTGGTGGGGCTCGGGAGATTCGGAAAGGTGTACCCGCACCACCTCTCGGGAGGCATGGCCCAGAGGGCGGCGCTCGCGAGGGCGCTCATAAACCGCCCCCTGGTGCTCCTCCTGGACGAGCCGCTGGGAGCGCTGGACGCGTTCACCCGCATGAACATGCAGGACGAGATACTGCGCATCCGGGAGGAGGAGCGCATAACGATGGTCATGGTCACCCACGACGTGGACGAGGCCATCTACCTCTCGGACAGGATTGTCGTGATGACCGCGGGACCGGGAAGGGTGGAGACGGTCATACCCGTGCCCTTCCCGAGGCCCAGGGCCCGGAACACTCCGGACTTCCTGGGCCTCCGGGGGAGAATCCTGGAGATCCTGAACTTCGCGGGCAGGCTTGAGGAGCCTGCCTACCAGATATGATCCCGTATCCGGCTGCTCGCGGGCGGACAGTCCTCGGGAACCGCGCGGGACTACCTCCTCCCGGGCCTTGCCGCTGGCTTCGCGGCTCTGCCGGAGGAGGGCCCGGAGCTGGCGGCGGGGTCCCGCGCGACCTTGGCGGACGGACGGGAAGTCTTCGCCGCGGGCATCCAGGAAGCCTTGGCGGACGGGCGGGAGGTCTTCGCCGCGGGCGTCCCGGAAGCCTTGGCGGACTTGCGGGCGGGCCTGTCCGTCGTCTTGGAGGGGACGGCCCTCTCGGAAGCGGCGGACCTGGAGGACCGGGGCGCGGCCTCCGGGGAGCCGGACGGGGCGCGGCGCCTCCCGGGGAGGTCCCCGTCGAAACCGGGGCGGATCTTGTACCGCCCGAAGTCGTCGCGGGAGATCCCCCTCCTGTCGGCCATGAAGATGCCGTTCTCCTTCAGGATCCTCTCGACCGTGGTGGGGGAGACGGTGTCGACCAGGCGGAGCTCGATCATCCTCTTGGCGAGGCGGCGGTGGGTCCAGCGGGGCCTGCCCTTCGGCGGGGGCCCCTGGGCCAGGGCAATGAGTTTCGGCTTGAATTTCCCGAGGAACTTCGTGTAGACGTGGCGCTTGCGGGAGATGGCCTTGTCAATTCCGTAGAGGGCGTAGTCCCTCCTGACCTTCCTGACCGTGCCAGCCGAGATCTTGAGCTTCGCGCAGATCTCGGAGTCCTCCATCATCTCACCCTTCCCTGAGACGTCGCTCATGAGAAGGACTCTCGAGTGGACGTACGTTAATGCCCGTGGCGACTTTTTTATCTGGGCCAGGGCGTCCAGCCTGATCCTGTCCCGCTCGGTGAGCTTGACCACATATTTCTCAGGCACCATCGCGCGGCCTCCTTGGTCCGCTCTATCGATTGTAACACACTCAGTTGCCCTTCACGCAAGAAATTTCAATCCTCCCCCCCGCCGTTGTCGGCGTGGGGCACCGAGAAGGGCGCCGCCGGAGGAGCCGACTGACCGTGAAATGTATGCGCCGCACAGGTTTCAGGACACGCCAGTCCCCTCAAGGACCGCCGCCACTCGGGACAAAGCGGCGCGGCCCTGCCGTCCGGCCTTGCCGCACACGCCTCCCAAGGGCACCCTGACAGTCGCCGGGACCGGGCGGACAGCCCTTCCCAGCGCCCCTCCCGGACGGACCGCCGCATCCGCCCAACTGTTCCGCCCGGCCGTGCCGACCCCGGACACGCATCGGCTGTCCGATGTTCCCCGCCCTTTCCGGGCCTACTTTTCCCGCCTGCGGTACGTCCGTACATGCCGCCACTTAAGGAAGCTCCGGCACATTTCCGCCGTGTCCGGTAGGAAGCTCCGGCACATTTTCGCCGTGTCCGGTTCCCTCGGGACGGTCCGGCCGCCAGCGGCACCCCCGCTGGTCTTCCGGACACCGCGTTCCCGCTCCATCAGACGTCCCGTCCCGTACGCCGTGCCCGGAAACTCGTCCGGCCTGCCGCGGAACCCCCAAAAGCCCCTGGGCACTCACGTCAGGCGTCCATTCGATGTGCCGTCCCCCTGATTGATCATGTCCCTGATGCCGGACGTGAGGGACCCCCAAAAAAATCGGGCCGGCACGCCCCAGTCCGAGACCCCCAGGATACTTTGACACACAGGAGAATTTGAACCCCGGGCCGTGACCCCAGGAGACTTTGAACCCCAGGCCGTGCCCCCCCCCCAGGAGTCTTTGACCCAAGGCGAAGGCCCACAAGAGACTCTGAACCCCCGGCCTCTGGAGCCCGCACCGGCAGGCTGCCCCGGAAAACACCGCTCCTGGTGCGCCGGGCGACGAGGGTGCCCCGAAATAATCAGCGCCCCGGGCAGGCGGGCCCCGTTCCCGGCGGAGCACCGGTCATGACCCGGCACGGCCCGCCAGATGCCTGCGCCGCGCCGCCACCACATGCGGCCGTCCCCCCGAGCGGGGCGGCAGGAGGACTTACATGAAGATTCACTTGTTCACCCTGTGCGCGGCAACAGCTGCCGCCATGCTGGCCGCGCCTTCCTCGGCCCCGGCCCAGGACGCGGCGGCGCCGCAGATCGTGAAGATCAAGGCCGGCTACACGGGAGGGCTCTGCGAGGGGCCCATCCACATAGCCCACGAGAAGGGCTTCTTCAGGGAGGAAGGCCTAGACGTGGAGCTCCTGAAGCTCGAGCCGGGAGCGAACTTCGAGGCCATAGCCGCCGGGCAGATAGACGCGAGCTTCGGGCTCCTGGCGACCCTCATACAGCCTCTCTCGAACGGGCTTCCCATAAAGATCACGAGCGGGCTCCACACCGGCTGCGACAAGGTGCTGGTCAGGCCGGACTCCGGCATAAAGACCCCGGCGGATCTCAAGGGCAAGAAGATAGGCGTCCCGAGCCTCAACTCGAGTCCGATAATGTTCGCGAGAAGGGCCCTCGCCGCCGCCGGCGTCAAGGTGGGAGACAAGGACTCCGAGGTGGAGTTCCTGGTCTTCACCAACGCGGAGCTCCCCCTGGCCCTCCAGAGGGGCGCCATAGACGCCATATCGGCAAACGATCCGGTGGCGTCACTGGCCGCCAGGAACGACGGGCTCACCGTCCTCCTGGACTCCGCGAGGGACAAGCCGTTCTCCGACCAGTACTGCTGCGCCTCCTTCGTCTCCGACCGCCTCGTCTCCTCCGAACCGGAGGCGGCGGCCCGCTACACCCGTGCCATGCAGAAGGCGGCGGCCTGGATCCAGAAAAACCCGGACGAGACCGCCAGGATCCAGGTCGACAGGAAGTACGTGGCGGGAGAGCCGGAGTTCAACGCGTCGGTGCTGAAAACCTTCCGCTACATTCCGTCGGTCTCCGGGGCGAGGGACGCCTTCGCCATCACGGCGGGCGAGCTCAAGGACATAGGGGTGCTGGCCGACAGCGTGGACGTGGAGGCGCTGAAGCGTACGGCGTTCACCGATCTGCCCGGCGTTCCCGACACGGTGGGGGGGAATTAGCCCTCACGGCCTCGGGGCGGACGGAACCGGCCGGACAGCGGGCCGACCCGCACCCGACCGGCCCGCAGATCTGGCCTTCAGCCAAGGGCCGATGTCCCGCGACAGGGGACGCCGGCCCTTTTCGCTTTCGCGGCAGGCCGAGGGCCTCGGCAGGCCGGGGGAAGCCGGGGTTTTTCGGCGCCTGGCAGCGGGAGGTCAGCAGACACTGAAATATTGCGGCGGATATCGGAGCTCAAAAACTGAAGCGTCCGTTCACGGGAATGTGCTGCCTGCTCGCTCAGTGCGCCCGGCCAAGTATCTCCCGAGTCCCGGCCGCAAGTTACCGCCCGCCGGGTCATGCCCCGCTCCGGCAAGCGGTCAGGGTCGGCTCTCGGCACGGACGGTCCGCGCAGGAAGGAGACGGGGCCCCCTGGAAGAGACCGTCGCGTCACTGAGCGGGGATCCCCTCCCGGAGGGCCCGACGGGGGAGCCGCGGAGGATCCCGGAGGGTTCCCGAGCGATCTTCTGGCCGTCCGCGACGGATCCGGGCGCGGCATGGACGGCAACGGCCGCGGAACTGGATATTGGTTCGGCGGGCAGAAGGTGATACAATCGAAAAAGTTCGTCCGGCCTAAACACGGCCTTTCACATGCACGCCCCCATCCCGCCCCGTAACTGGAGGAGCACATGACGCCCCTGGTCCTGTCCGCAGCAGCGATGGCCCTCACTGCGGCGCTCGCCGCGTTCGCGCCGCAGTGCCTGCTGGCGGCCGACAGGCAGCCCGGAGGAGACTCCCCCAAGTCCAAAAAATCCCGAAAACACCCGGATTTTGAAATCCCCCGCCTCAAAGGATGGCCGGAGTGGAAATTCCCGCTCCTTATAGGTCCGGTTTTCGGCGATCTGCTGAAGACCGCCGAAATTATGCCCTTCCGTGGGAATCCAGAGTTGTCGATGGATAGCTGGGCCCGTCTGTACCTGGCACATGTCAGGATCTTCGGGAAGAGCGACCCGAGAGCCTGGGGAGCCATGAGCCGCTCAATACGCATGGGCGTCACGCTCAACATCACGAAGGGTGTGCCGGAAGGCATAAAGCTCGTCCTGGAGGGGTTCGATTCGTCGAAGTGGCGGGCCTGCCGCGGGGAGAGCCGGAACGACGTCCTCAGACGGATCGGGCAGGAGAGGGACTTCGCGCTGGAAACCCTGGCCATTGCCGGGAGAGCTGCACGGAAGGGTGACTGGCGGGCGCTCCTCCGGGGGTTCCCGGAGACCTTTCCCGCCCCGGCAGGCGGATGGGAGATCGTCCTGGACGCCGACAGTGACGGCACCTATCTCGGGCGGAACGGCTTCGACTGGGACGCGGAGAGGGAAAAGGGGACCGGAGCCGCTACCGGCGCGGACTGCCCCCCTTCCCCCGACAACGAGGATAAAGCCCGCGCGGCCCGCGCGGAGAAGCTCCGCTCAGCCGTGTTCTCCCTGGAAAGCACGCTCGGCCCGGCCCATCCCTCGGCACTGAACGCGAAAACGCTCCTTGCCGAGCACCTTGCGGGCAGAAACGGTTCGGCCAGGGGGCTCCGCGATCCTCAGGCCTCCGAAGAGGATCTTCAGGAGGCGCTCAGGCTGTGCCGGGAGCTCCAGGACTCGCTAAAGGGGGGCTCCCGAGCTCCCGGAGAGGCGCTCCTGGAAGTCCGGAGGATCCTGGCCCTCGCTCTTGAAGGATCAGGGGAGGCAGGCGCCGCCGCGGAGATTCGCAAAAAGGCCTTGAGCGATGCCGAGCGCTCTCCTGGCCGCAGCCACGCGCTGTCTTTCAGGCTCATTCGCGATCATGCCTCATCCCTCGCCGAAAGCGACCGGAAGAAGGCGATCAGGCTCCACTGCGAAGCCCTGACGGGCCTGCAGAAGCTGCTGGGGGAGAACTCCCGCGAGGCGCTCCGAAGCCTGCTGATGGCGGCGGATCTCATGATCGAAGACGAGGTCCAGCACGTCGGCATCCTGATGAGGCTTGATGCCGCCGAAATCCTTGACGGCAACGGCGGAACGGACTTGCTGGACGCCGTGGAGGTCAGGGCCGAGACCGGTGAAATGCTCATGGAAATGGGCGAGGACGATGCTGGCGTCTTACTCCTGGCACGTGCCGTATGCGACTCGCACCGCTTAACGGGGCCGCTCAGCCCCGGCACGATAGATCTCCAGCACAACCTTTCCTTGTCCCTCACGGAATTGCGCGACTTCACAGGCGCGGCGGATGTCGCGCGGAGGGCCGCCGCAGAAATCGAGGCCGCGGCCGCCGGCCGCCCGCGGCCTGACTCCAATTTCGCCTCGATTATGCACGCCCTCGGCATGGCCCTCGAAAAGGGAGGCGACCGCGCGGGGGCGCGCGGGGCCTTCGCCCGCGCGCTGGAGGAGGCCGATGCCGGGGATCCCGGCGGCCCCGAGGCGCTCGAGATCCTTTCCCAGACGGCCGAATCGGCCGAGTGGGCCGGGGACGCCGAGCTGGCGCTTGAACTCCACCGCCGGCTGTTCGACTGCCGCATGAAGGCTTTAGGCCCGAAGGACCCCGAAACGCTGGAGTCGCGCAAGGCCGTGAAGAGGCTGTCCGGGAGCTGAGATCTGAACGAGGAACGCCCGCGCCTGTCCGAATCCGGAGCGCAGGGAGTCATTCGGGACTTTCTGGCCGTGAGCCGGACTTTCCCCTGCCCCGCGCCGCTCGCCCGTCGGCTCAATTCCGGTTCCTACCCGCGCAGCTTCCCGAGCCTTCCGGCTTCCGCGCCATCGGGAATGCCCCCGGTCCCCATGAACCGGGAACCCTTCAGTCGCCGGGGCGGAGGAAGGGCATCGGTCCGCCGTCCAGGATAACTGAAGCGTCCCCCGGCTTCACCGTAATCGCGCCGCCGCCGTCCGGCGCGGGACCCACCGCCCATGCCTGAGCAAAGCCGACCGCCTTTCTTCCGTCCCTGTCCCTACCGGGGCGCCGGAAGCGGGGAGCCGGTTGAGGAACGTGCCCGGGGAGCGGCGCCTCCCGTGCCTTCGCGGGAGGGAGGCCGGCGGGACCGGGCGGATGCCCTGCAGGGAGGAGGACGCCCTGAACCCCCGTTCCGAGCGGGGCGGACTGGAGTGAGGGGGGAGGCGCGGAGGCGCGGGCGGCTGGACGAAAGGTGCGCGAGGGGATATCATTGGTGCGGGACTGCCGCTCCCGCGCGGCTCCCGGAGGGATTCCCGTATGCCGAGAAAGTCCTTAGCGGTCAGGGCGGGCATGGCGGTCGCGGCGGTCGCCTGCGCGCTCATGCTCCCTTCCGCGCGGCTCGGAGCCGAGAGCTTCACGACCCGCGGCGGGATGGAGTTCGTCAAGATCGAGCCCGGCACCTTCAGCATGGGGGACTCCGGCTCTGGAAGCTCCGACAGTCCAAGGCACACCGTGAACATCACGAGACCTTTCTGGATAGGAAAGTTCGAGGTCACCCAGGCCCAGTACAGGGACGTGACGGGCACCGGCCCCAGCGCAGTCGAGGGGCCGGACGATCCGGTGGAATGCGTCTCCTGGCATGAGGCAAGCAGGTTCGCGCAGCTGGTGGCGGACCGCGAGGGCAGGAACGGCTTCAGGCTGCCCACTGAGGCGGAATGGGAATTCGCCGCCAGGGCCGGGGAAGGCGTCTTCCTGGGCGGCCGGGGAGCCTCGGGGATCGGCGCCTACGGCTGGCACGGCGGCAACTCCAAGAAGAGGCATCACCCGGTCGGGCAGAAGAAGGCAAACGCCTGGGGGCTCCACGACGTCCACGGGAACGTCTGGGAATGGGTGGCCGACTGGTACGACGCGGGATATTACAGGAAATCGCCCCAGGACGACCCGAAGGGCCCGCCGTCTGGGAAATCCAGAATCTTCAGGGGGGGCGCCTGGCCATGGCAGGCGTCCTCGGCGAACCTTGCCAGGCGCGGCAACTACTCGTTCCAGAACTACGCGGGCAAGTGCCCCTACGCCCCGGCGCCTGAGGACCAGGAGGGAGTCATTTGGGACACCGATCTGGGCTTCCGCCTGGCCTTCTCTGAAAAGGGCGTACAGCAGATTATGAGATCCGGCGGCACCGCCGGCGCGTTCCCCTGACCAGGGCAAGCGGTAGCCGGGAGACTTCCGCCGGACGGCCTGAGGAGCAGGCCCCGGACCAGCCGGTCAGCCCAGGCTTTCCCAAAACCGGCATGCGTAACAGAACAGTCCAAATCAATCGAAAACAATCCCAATCCAGATGCAGAAGGACCGTCGCGTCAGCCGTATCCCAGGGCGCTTCTTGAACACTTCTCATTCCACCCTGTCCCCGTTGGCTAAAACAATCGCTTCAAAACAAATTTTATATGCTTTTTATTCTGATATTCAATCATAATTAACGGTTTTGGGATAAATTATTGCGCTATGATATTAATCATAACCCTCAACGATTGAAAATTTCTGACATCCGAAACCGTATTCCGCATACCGTCAGGAAATTTACGGTAAATACAGGTGGTCTGCCATGCCGAAACGATATCAGCGGAACTGCCCCTCAGAATTTCCACTGCCGGAGTCAAGTCATAAATCTGCTCCAAGAACTATACCCGCCAAATGATAATCTGAGCAGGTCATAAACCTTCCAGTGCGGGGCTGACTCCAGGCCTGCCGCCCGATTCTTTTTCACATGATAATCGGCGGATAATCTTGATTCCACTGTGAAAACTCTTCCCTCCC
Source organism: Deltaproteobacteria bacterium (assembly GCA_031264045.1). Classification (GTDB taxonomy): domain Bacteria; phylum Desulfobacterota; class Desulfarculia; order Adiutricales; family Adiutricaceae; genus JAIRZX01. The sequence continues at coordinate 3,468 of JAISEQ010000418.1, read as the reverse complement.
CAAATGAGAGGGTGAACTCTATACGTCATCGCCATCTAAAGCACTCGTATTTAAGCCAAATCCTCGGCATTTCGTGCAACCTTTGCCTAAGCACTTTAGCCTCTGAAAGGTCAAGTGAGGGGTTTTCGCAGTGGAATCAATCTTGTGAGGGCATACTTCACGTATCAGATGCCATGAAGCCGTTCATACGTCAGGCGGGCCGTCTCGCGGCACCGACGGCATCTGCGGTCCGACATCGGATTTTCGGATTTCTGAATGCCCGTAGATATTCTTCGGAGCATAACCTTCGCGTCTTGGACGTCCGTCATCAGAAGCAAAAATGCGAATTTCAGAAGATTGGCAGAACGCGTTCCGCCACACTCACTCACTCATATACTCCTATGCACCTCGGTGTCATGATGAAATCATGCGGTACCCCGCCATCTCCTGCGCCCTGCCGCCGGAAATACATCCGCCCATCCCCGATGCACGTCAAATACGGGATCTGACGCCAGTGAAATGCGGGAGCTGAAGCTATCAGACTATCGCCAGCATGACATGTCCGTGCCGATCCCCGAAATTCTGAACGGGTCCGGAACGATGCCTGTCCCCGAGTCCACGGGAAGGCCAATCCCTTTCTAGCAGGCTGTTGCAAAAGTGGTTGCCTTGAGCTCAAAGGGCTACGCGGCATACAATATATATCAAAACATCCATTAAGTATGCTTTATATGGTATATCATGCCTGTCTTGGTCCTCTGGAAATGACTTTTTGCAACAGTCTGCTAGGCGGTCCTCAAGAACCGGAGAGCCCCCCCACCGTCCAGGTCCTCCGGGGGACCTCCTAGGCTGACCGGGGCCGCTCCTCCTCCGCCCAGATCATACTGGCCTTGAGGGGCGCGGGGGACGGCATCGCGACGCGGAGGCCCGAGCTGCGGCGGATGCCTCTCCCGGGCAGCCCGTATCAGGGCTTCGACCCGGCTAACCGGTTTATTTTCCGGGGGGGCTTGCAGGTCGGAATCCGATGATTATAATCCTGTGGTACCCACATGTGGCTGCCGACAACTTGCCTGAGCGCAACCGGTATGCCGGAGATGGCCGGCACCTGGGGGGGGCCCTCCCGGACGGGGGATCTGTCCTTGAATTTCTCATTATGGCCTGCCGACGCGATCCGGCACCCGGTTCCAGGGGAGAGGCCTTTTGCCCGGGGGGCTACAGTCGCCTCAAACCGTCCTGCGGCTTCCCTTCCAGGCCCGCTCCGCCGCTTCCGGGCTTCCGCCTCCGGGGCCGACTCCTCCGCCTTACCGCTTACGTCCGCTCCTCCGCCCATGACGGGACAATCCGACCGAAGAGCCCAGTGCCCTCCTCCGCCGTCTGCGGCCGCGGCGGCCCGTCTCCGCTCCCCGCGTCCAGCCCCTGCGCCCGCCGCCGCTTCCGCCTGAGCGCCAACTCCCCGCATGGCCCCGCACGAGCTCTGCCGAACTTCCGCCGGAAGGCGGGAAAGGTAACGATCCATGACACCAGATCCGGACGGAAAGCACCCCGGCATGCCCGGACAGGACCGGGAACGGTCTGGGACCGTCCCCGGGGATCCGCCGTACGGGCCCTCCGCCCCCGCAACGCACCGTTCCCCCGCCGCCCGGATGACGCCGGTATCACCGGTCGGGTCCTCCCGCGAAGGCTCCTCGGCCAGCAAGGCCCGCGGGGACGGCACCTCCTCCCTGCCCTTCGCGCCTCCGGAGCGCAAGCTCGTCATGGACAGCACGAGCGGCAAGCCGTCGCTCCAGGGCCCCGCGTTCAGGTTCATACACACCTCCGACTGGCATCTGGGCAAGAAGCTGGACTCGGTGGAGCGCCATGAGGAGTTCAGGGGATTCCTGGACTGGCTCGCCGCCCTCCTTGTGCATGAGAAGGCCGACGCGCTCATAGTCGCCGGTGACATATTCGACGTGCCGGCCCCTCCGGTCTGGGCGCAGCAGCTCTACTACGGGTTCATGAAGAGGGCGATGGCCGCCGGCGTGTCCGTGGTCGTCACATCCGGGAACCACGACTCCCAGCCCTTCCTGGAGGCTCCGCGCCCGGTGCTCTCTATGCTGGGCGTCCATGTGTCGGCGCTCCCGCAGGAGGATCCGGCGGACGAGCTCGTGGTTCTCGGGGCCGGAAGCGGCGGCGGTCCCGCCGCGATAGTGGCCGCCGTCCCCTTCCTCCGGGAGCAGGACGTGCGCGCCGCCGTGGAGGCCGAGAGCTCCCAGGACGAGGGCCGGGGCATAGCGGCGGCCGTGTCCGCCCGCTACGCGGAATCTGCCGCGGCGGCCCGCGCCCTCCAAAGGAAGCTCGGACGCGAGCTTCCCGTCATAGGCGTGGGGCATCTAATGGCCGCAGGAGCCTCCTTCAACGACGGGGACGGCATAAGGACCCTCTACGGCGGGGAGAAGCACCCCGGAGGCGCGCTGGCCGCCGACCCATCGACGACCGGGCAGGCGCCCGAGGCCGGGGCAAGGCCGGGCCCGGGGGAAATCACGGTGGGAGGCGCGTGGGGCGTGGACACCGGCCCCATGGCCGAGCTCTTCGACTACACGGCGCTCGGGCACATCCACCGGCCCCAGCGGGCTGGCGGCGAGACGGTGCGCTACAGCGGCTCCCCCATCCCCCTGCGCTTCAGCGAGGCGGGAACCGCCAAGAGCGTCACCCTCGTGGAGATGGGCCGCGGCCGCATGAAGATCGAGTGCCTCGCGGTGCCGGTCTTCCGCGAGATCAGGCATGTCGAGGGCACCATGGCGGAGGTCGGGAAGAAGCTCAGGGAGCTCATCGCCTGCGGCTCGAACGCCGTGGTGGCCGTGTCCGTCACCGGCTCGCCCCTCAGCACCTCGCTGAGCGACGAGGTGGACGCCATAGTCCGGGGAAGCGGCCTGGAGGTGACGGTCGTGAGGAACATCGGCCAGATGAACAGCATCAGGGCGAAGGCAAGGAGATCCGAGGAGGGCTTCCTGAAGGAGATGGACGAGCGCGACGTCTTCATCCGCCTCCTGGACGACAGGAAGGTGATGGGGGAAGAGGACAGGAAGGAGCTTCTGCTGGCCTACGACGAGCTCCTGGCTAGCCTTGAGGACGAGGGGCATGGCCAGCCCGCGGCGCCCAGAACCCCCGCAGCGAAGGCGGGAACCGTCCAGGGCCGGGGCCGGACGGATGCCGGGGCGGCGGCCAGGCCCGAAACGGGACCGCAGGCCCCGCCCGCGGTGCCCTCCCCTCCGGGCGCGGGACCTCCGGTATTCCCGGTGCCCTCCCCTCCGGGCGCGGGACCTCCGGTCTTCGCGGCACCCCCCCCTCCGGGCGCGGGACCTCGGGTCTTCGCGGCACCCCCCCCTCCGGGCGCGGGACCTCCGGCCTTCACGCCCCCCACCCCACCGGGCGCGGGCCCGACGGCCGTCCCGCCCCCCACCCCACCGGGGGCGGGTCCACCCGCCATCACGCCCCCCCCCCCACCCGGCGGGG
>JAISEQ010000380.1 GCA_031264045.1 Deltaproteobacteria bacterium | reverse complement strand
TGGTGGGCCCGGGGCGCTGGCGGTTCCGCTGGTGGCGCGGAATGGATATCGTCGGCCCGGGGCGCTGCCGGTTCCGCTGGGGGAGGGGAAAGGATACCGTCGGCCCGGGGCGCTGCCGGTTCAGCTGGGGGAGGGGAAAGGATATCGTCGGCCCGGGGCGCTGCCGGTTCCGCTGGAGGAGGGGAAAGGATATCGGCCTGAAGCTCAAGCGCCGATACGGGCGGCAGCGGCTGGAGCTCTCCCGGATTCGATGCGTGGTCAGCGGTTGTAGGGTCAGCCTGTCCCGGCGGAAGGGGCGCGGTTTCGCCAGGAGCCACGGAGGCGGCAGCGGCCGGCCCGGCGGGCGAAGCTTCGGGAGATTCGGGGGCGGTTGCTGAAGGCCCGGCGGCCAAAGCTCCAGGCACCTCGGGACCTGCCGAGGGCTCGGCTTCGGCTGGCCGGAAACTAAACTTCACCTCCACCGCGTTCTGAAGGCAGCGGATCTCCGTCCGGGGGGGCTCGGCGGGGCTGCGGCCGTCCTTATAGTTGAAACCGAGCCTCACAAGGCCCTGATGCCTCCCGAACCTCAAGAGCTTGAAGGGGCCGTCCCCCGGGACGAAATCTGCCTTCCGGAAGCTGTAGGTCCCCATGAAGTCCAGATAGCTCACCGACCCCCGCCTGCGGCCCAGGCCGTTCCCGATCTTCACCTCCCCGGGCCCCTCCTCGGAAGTGAGGGGGAGGCGGGCGGTGAAGACCCGGGCGTCCCCGTCCCAGGAAAATTCGGGGGGACCGAAGCTCCCGCGCCCGACGCCAGTCCCCCGGCAGGGAGCGGACGCCTCCCCGCAGGCGGCGGGAGCGCCGATCCCTTCGCCAGAGGCGCCTTCGGCGGGAGACATGGAACCTCCTCCGGGCACGTCGCCTTCCGGAGACCCGGCGCCGTCGGCGGGGATCCTGGCCGGGGGCACGGCCGTCGGCCCTCCGGAGGGGCCCACGGGAGGCAGTGCGGACTGGAGCGAGGCACCGGGGACTTCCGGCTCGGGAGCCGGCACGCCGACACCTGACAGGACTCCGGGAGCGGGCCCCGGACCGGAGGTTCCTGAATCGGGAGCCGATGCCGGGCCGGACTCCGGGGCGGCTCCGGTCAGGACCGGAGAGCTCATCGCGTCCCCCCATGCCAGGCGGACGGCTACTGAACCTTCGCGGCAGAGGATCTCGGTGCGGACGCGGTCCGGGGCCTCACGGGCCCTGAAGTTGACGCTGACCCTGGTGAATCCCCGGTGGCGTCCCAGGCGCACCCGTTCAACCGGGCCCCCGGACGGACGGACGGACTCCTGGGAGAAGGGGATATCCCCCTGGAAGTCCATGTAGACTACGTTTCTTGAAGGAAGGTGGAGGCTCTCGTTTTGCGACACGGCCCCCGGCTTCCCGGAGAAGGTCATGAACAGCACGAAGCGGCCCAGATCATCGTAGTGGCCGTCGAGGTTTCCGAAGGAACCCTGTCCCCGTCCCGTCCCGCTGCAGGGCAGATACCCGGCGAGGGGGTCGGAAGGCGCCGGGGGCACAGGCGCCGGCTGAGGTTCCGGAACGGGCGGGGGCGCCGGAGCCACGGGGGCCACCGCGTCGCGGAGCCTTGTATCACGGGCCGGCTCCGGCACCTCCCCGGTCCAGCGCCAGAGCAGGAAGAGCCCGACGAACCAGACGAGCATGACGCCGAAGAGGATCTTGCGGGTGCGGGGGGACATGGGTGCCTACGATGCCTGGAAGTTGGGGGATGCTGAGCCGACGGGCCGACAGACCCGGAGACCGGCGGATCTGAAATCGAGAGCCCGGGGAGACCGGATAAGATCGAAAGGTTTGGCGGAACCGAAGATTCCGGCCATTCCTGGAGATCCGGCGCGACCGGACGGAAGGCGGAAGGGCGCCCCCTGCCCGGGCCCGGGGGAAGGGGGAAGGTGAAGAGGTCCTGCTTCTGCCATTATACTATACAGGGAGGTTTCCCGGGTCCTCATGAAGCCCGCCTCAGGACAACCGGAAGCTTGTCTTGCCCGTCAGGCCGTCCCGGAAACCTCTTCCGGGCATCTCTTTCCCCCTCTCTATCCCCGTCACAGTCCCGCAATTGCCCGTCACAGTCCCGCAATTGATTTCCTCACGGGATTCTCCAGCCATCGGACGGATCGCCTGCCGGACGCCCCCGCCTCCCGGCCTCAGTCTCCCGTCTGAATGCGGGACATTTCGCCGCATCACCAAATCCCGGCAGAATACGGTTGAAATTTCATCCCCGCCGTCACCGATTTGCGGCACGGGCCGGAAGGACCCAGGCGGATCTCCGGCCGGCCGCTTTCGCCCCGGCCCGGAAGATTCCCCCGAGTGCAGCCGTCGCTTTCGGGTGCCGCATGACCCGTCCCGTGATCGGTCCCCTCGGGATTTTCCCGAATAAAATCAGCCGTTTATCATTGAACATATCCCGAACGCTCTCAGGGGGATCAAAAGGGGAGCAGACCGCATCGGGGGGACGAAGGGGGGAGGCCCGTCCATGCCTTCTGCCCGGGCGCATCCCCGATATCCCGGCCGCCTCGCAGCCGCCCGTTCCCCGTCCGGGACGGTTTGCGCCGCCTCTCCCAGACACGGTCCCTGCGGCATCCGACCACCCGGAGGACGCCCGGGCAGACCGCAGGGAAACGCCTGCCCGGCCCCCGTCCCGGTCGACCGGAAAACCGGGCATGGAGTAACCAGGGATCGGGACTGTCAAGGCAGGATCAATGACTTCGGGAGCCGGGGACCGTGCGCAAAACCGCCTGAGTCCGAGGACTCCCCCTTTCAAAATCGGTGCGAACTCATGCCTTCATCTCTTATCAGCTTAAATAATAGCTCATCCACGAACCCTATCCGTCATCCCTTACACACTACCTCTTATCCCTATAGTCCATTACACATTACCATCTACAGTTATCCGTCATCCCTTACACACTACCTCTTATACCTATAGTCCCTTACACACTACCTCATATTCCTATAGTCCCTTACACATTACCATTTACAGTTATCCGTTATCTCTTACACACTACCTCTTATCCCAATAGTCCCAAATCAGTTTTCCCGATTCAAGCAAAAATGATGCAACTCAAGAAACATCAGGTATCATTATAGATACTGAGTCAATAGAAAGATCAAGAAAATTTACTATTCAAAAGTTGAAACTGTCTGGGATGCGTAGGAATCAAATTTCGGAGCAATCAGTTGCAACCTAGTACACCTTTTCAAATATCCGTGTGAGAATTCCAAGGGGATTCCCAGGCCTTGGGTCATCTTGATGGGATTTAAAATAAAATCACATATTTTGTGCCAAAATTAAAATTTAGCGCAGCTTTTAACAAATTGGTGTAATGTGGGCTTGAAAGGAGCTACCTGATGGCCCGCCCGGCTGAGCACCCCCACCTCGACTTCATCCTCCTCCACTTCTTAGTCGGATGGATTCGAGCGTGGATTTTGCCGACATTCCGCACCACCCATGCCAAGATAGTGATCTTGAGCGCCATGGGCTTTCTTGACTGTGACATTGCGGAAGTGCTTATCCTGCACAAAAATACCGTTGGGAAATGGAGGAAACGGTTCCTGGCGTTCGGCATGGAGGGATTGCTGGACGCTCCCCGCTCCGGCAGACCGCAGAAATACAATCATGATCAGCTCTGAGAGTACATCCTGAAGATAGAAAGGGAGTAAAAGCCGCCAAACTATTTTTACCGATGGTTTAACAGGCAACTTTCCGAAAGGCCGGGAGTATCCGAGAGCGTCATTGGCAGGGTCAAGCGCGACAGCCATATACAGACCAACAGAACGAAAAGCTGGTGCGTGAGCAAGGACCCACAGTTACCCTCGAAATCGGTGGACGTGATCACACAGTATCTGAACACGGAGCCGAATGTGGTTGTCGTAAGCGTTGACGAGATGACCGGCGTACAGGCTCTCGAGAGGACGCTCGGCCTGATCGTGGTCAGGGGCTCTCTCTTCTTCGGTATATCGTGCAGATACAGGCGCCACTCGACCATCAACCTCTTCAGCGGATTGGAAGTCAAGTCCGGAATCGTATACGGCAAGATATGTGCCAACAAGAAGCGCGTTGATTTCATCGACTTCATGGATCAAATGGTTGAAGAAATCCCAGGTGCAAATGACCCGGACAGCGGCATTGAGGTGCGGGTCATATTGGACAACTACTGCATCCACAAGGGATGCGATGCCTGGCTTGCCGAGCACCCGAACATCACCTTCCACTTCACCCCGACTTGCGCGAGCTGGATGAACGGGGTTGAGACTTTTTTCGGAAAGCTCAAGCGTTTTGTCCTTAAGGGAGGGAGCTTCCCCAATATCGATGCTTTAAAGGAGGCCATCAACGGGTACATAGATTTCGTCAACATAAACCCTGTGCCTTACAAGTGGCGCAAGAGGGATGTCAGGGGAGCCCAGCTCCTGAACGTCATCAGGAACTTTATGTGATGTAATAACAACTGCGTTGACAGATA
>JAISEQ010000268.1 GCA_031264045.1 Deltaproteobacteria bacterium | reverse complement strand
GCTCCGGAAGGCTTCCGGCGAGGTGGCTTTCGGGACGGCTTCCGGCGAGGTGGCTTTCGGGAAGGCTTCCGGCGAGGTGGCTTTCGGGAAGGCTTCCGGCGAGGTGGCTTTCGGGAAGGCTTCCGGCGAGGTGGCTTTCGGGAAGGCTTCCGGTTATGATCCGGCAGGCCCCGAAAGCGTCTCCCGTTTTCCACCCTTCCCCTTCCCCGGCCGGCCTCCGGCCCTGAAGGCCCGGCGCCCGTCCCGCCCCCCGAGCTTCCGGCGTCCCCGCTTGAGCGGGGCAGGCCTCCGCCCCGGTCCTGCGGAGACCGACCGCCGCCCGTGCCAGGACCCGGCCCAGTCCCCGCCTCCCGGCGGCGCGGGGGGGCCTGCCATGACCGCGCCGGGACATCCTGGTGAACCCCGTGAGCCAAGACGCGAAACCGTCAATCCGCTGCCCGGGCTGCGGCGAGCTCGTGACCCTGCCCGCCGTCACCTGCGAAGCCTGCGGCTACGACTTCAAGCTGGGGCGCAGGCCGGCCCCGGCGACCCCGCCCGCCTCCCCCATGTCCCTGGAGGAGGGCGGCGCGGGCCGCAGGAGGATCATAATCGTGGGCGCGGCGGTGGCCGCGGCGATAGCGCTCGTCCTTGTCCTGGCCCTGTCCGGCGGTCCCGAGCCCTCGACGCCCGCCCCCGGCGCACCGGCCGCCGGAGGGGCCTCAGTCCTGGCCCCTTCCCCGAGCCTCATGGACAGCCCGCTCATGCGGCCCCAGCAGCCCATAGGGGCCGCCAGGAGGGTGGCCGGGGAGGCGACCGACAACAACCGGCAGCTTGAGGAAACCTACCAGGAAACCAGAAACGACGGAAGCCAGTAGGAGGCTCCCGCCCGGAGCCCCGGAGGGCCGGGGACGGCGCCGCCTTCCCCGGCCCCCCCTCGCCTTCAGGCCCCCTCCGCCGCGGCTATCCTGTCGCCGGCCTCGGCCAGGGCGTTGCCCAGGGCCCCGTGCATGAAGGCCAGGCACTCGTATCCCAGGTACTCGGTGGCGTGGGAGTCGAAGAGCACCCTCGCCTCGACGGGGAACTCGTCGTCGGCCTCGCTGAAAACCACCTGCATGTGGATCCTGGGAAGCGTCCTGAACAGCCAGAGCTTGCCTCCCGAGGGGTGATCGCCCAGGAACTCCCCTCCCAGGCTCTCGGCGGCCCTGGCGAAATGGGCCAGGCCCCTCCCGCCGAAGGCCCGTTCGATGGCCGCGGACAGGAACTCGCTTCCTGGCTGCTTGCTGCCCCGGAGCACCCCGGGAAGCTGGCTCAGTCCGAGGAAATCGCCCGCGGGCGGCCCGTCCCCCCTGGAGAGCGCGTAGTGTATGAGCGTGCTCCGGTGGTTGGGGTCGGCGTAGCCGCCGTCCAGGGGCTCCACCCCTCCCTCGGTCACCCTGTAGGCGCGGCCCAGGTACTCGGCCTCGACCCCGCCGGGGAAATGCCTGAGCCCCAGGCGCGCGGCGCACTCCTCAAAGTCGCAGCCCCTGAGTCCGGGCACCAGGCGCCGGTAGTTCTTCTCGTATCCGCTTTCCTGTTCCACGACTCTCCTTTCCGGCCGGGCGAGCGTCCCGGCCCCGGGGAACGGGGCCTGGCCCCTCCCCTGTTCCGGGCATCCTCCCGGCAAACCGTCCTGCGGCCGAAAAGTTCCAGGGCCCCGCCGCCTCCCGGCCCATCTCCCCCGTCCCGCTTCCCCCCTCTCGACCTCCCGCCCCTCCCCGCATCCCCTTCCCCGACCCCGGCTCCCGGCTTCCCCGCGTCCGGCCCGTCCGCATTTTCTGGCCCGGTACTTGCTTCCACAGCTCCCAGGCGGAGCTCCCGCGCCCGCCCGGCGGATCTCCAAAGGACACCTCCATGGCCGCATTCAGGTTCAGACTGGACTTCCTCATAACCCTCCGCCGCAGGCGGGAGGAAGAGGCCGCGGCGCGCCTGGCCAAGAGGCTCGCCAGCATACGGGAGCTGGAGTCGAGGATAGCCGCGATGGAGTCCGACAGGATCCGCCTCTCCGAGGAGCTCTCGGAGAAGGCCGCCCGGGGTCTGGCCACCCCGGCCCTGTTCTCGCTGTACAGCGAGTACCAGGCCAAGCTCCTTCAGGACCTGAGGAAGGCGGACGAGCTCCTGACCCTGAGCCGCAGGGAGCTCGCCAAGGAGCAGGCTGCCCTCCGCAAGGCGGTCATGGAGCGCCAGCTCATGGAGAGGATAAGGGAGAAGCAGCTGGAAGCCTTCAGGGCGGAAGAGCTCCGCAAGGAGCAGAACGTCCTGGAGGAGATGCATGCCCTGGTGAAGGCGCGCAGGGACAGGATGGAGAAGGACGATGCCGCTAGAAACCGTTGACGAGGCCCCCCGCAGGACCAGAGAAAGAAGAACGGGAACCGGGAGGGGAGCCTCCGCCCCGGAGCTCGCGCACGAGAGGGCCGGAGGGTCCGGAATCCGCCCCGCCGCGCCGGCGGACCGCGCGGCCCCCCCGTCCGCCGGGACGTCGGCCGACCATGCCCCCCCGCAGACGCTCCCGGGCGCCCGGGGAGCTTCGGCCCCGCCTGCCGGGACCGCTCCGAAGGGCGCCGCCGGGCCCGCGAAGCCCGCGGCCCGCAGGAGCCAGCAGTTCTCCAGGGCGAGGCTGGTGGTGATGCTGGCCATAGTGGCGCTGGTGGCCAAGCTTGCCGTTTCCGGCTTCTACTACTTCACGAGCTGGCAGCCCCAGGCGGCCTCCTTCCCCAAGGCCGGCGAGGCCGTGGCCTCGCCGGTCGAGGCCGGAAGCGCGGCCCTGGCCCAGGCCGGAGGGGCCGGAGCCGCCGGCGCGGGCTCCATGCTCATGGGCGCCGCCGCCCTCTTCGGGGAGGCTGCCGACCCGGCCCTCGCCCTGGCGGCCCAGGCGTCGATACCGCTCCCTCCCGGAGACGAGAGCCTGCGCCAGCCGCAGCGGCCGGCGCCCGCGCTTCCCCCGGCGGCCCAGCGGCAGGGAACCCAGCAGCCTGCCGCCGTCCAGCAGCCGACGGTCCCGGCCCCGCCTCCCCCGACGGCCCCCAGCGGCGCCACAACGGAGGAGCTCGCCCGGAGGGAGTTCGATCTCTCGCGCCGTGAACTGCAGCTGAACACTCGGGAGGCCGCCCTGCGCGAGATGGAGACGGCGGTGAACGCCCGCCTCCGCGACGCCGAGGCCAGGGAGGCCGGCGTCCGGGAGGTCCTGGCCAGAAACGACGCCATCCTTGCCGAGCAGAAGTCGCTCCGCGAGGAGCAGCAGACCCGGGACGACGCGCTCAAGAGCGAGAGGGTCGAGCACCTGGTCGCCGCCTTCAAGGGCATGAAGCCGGAGCAGGCCGGGAACCTCATAAACAGCATGGACGACGCGGTGGCCGTGGCCATACTCTCGGCCATGCCGGGCTCCAACGCGGGCAAGATCCTGGCCATGGTCAGCCCCGACAAGGCCGCGAGGCTCGGGAAGGCCATCTCCGAGCAGAGGGTGGACCCCAGGGTGCTTCTCGAGAGCTCCCAGGTCCCGGGGGTGTGACGGGAAGTCCGCCCCCGCTCCCCGCCCGAGGCTCCGGCCCCTGCCCGAATCCCGCGAAGCGATTATAGGGCCCCCGGGAGATATTTGTCAAAAAAAATATGCTATATGTCGGCCTTTCCCGAGGGCGCCGCTCCATGACGGCTCCCGGCCCTCCGGGCCTTTACCCGCCCTTCCCGAATTCCGAACACCCAGCGGCCCCGGCCTCGGGCTCAGGGGCCATTAAGCCCCGGAACGCGGAACGCCTGGACCGGAAATGCTGCATTGTCAGAAAATCCACCGCCTCTCGGCGCCCGGACCCCCGGGCTCAGGGCCGTGAAGTCCCGAAGCGCGGGACGCCAGGGGACGGGGAAGCAAGGAGGGCCGGCCCGGAACCGTGAGTCTCCGGAACTGGGAACGCCAGGAACGGAACGGCCGCTTTGTCAGAAAACCCACCGCCCCGCCGTCAAGGTCCCCCCGCGCCGGCTTAAGGCCGCGCGGCGCAAGGCCCCCTGCCGTTCGGGAGAGGGTAGAGAGCAGGTGGAACGGGGCAAACGGGACGGTCGTGGCGCAACATGTCCCGATTCCGTCCACCATGCAATCCTCCGCCGTCCTGCGCGGCAGGAGATCCGAGACTCAAAACCATCGCAAGCCCCTTTCGACCCTCGCCCGGCCCCGGAACCTGATCACGAAACATTTCTCCAACCGGAAAAGGCACGCCATCCCGTCTTATGTCCTCTGCCCCGAATGCGGTACCCAGATCACCTTCGGAGCCGTCTTATGCCCCAATTGCGGGATAACCCCGGCAGATCTTTCCGCCGCTCCGATTTCCGAAGCCGCCTCAACCCCCTCCGCAGACGTCCCCTGCCCTGCCTGCGGGACCCTCATGTTCAAAAGCTACATCAACTGCGAAGCCTGCGGTTCCTATCTGGATCCGACCATGCCGCAACAGATCATGGCCATGCACGAAAGGCACTGGGAAGGCATCAAGTCATCGCTCGAGCTGTTTCGCGACCTTATGCGCTACACCAAGGGGGAATGGTCATCCATCGGACACGGGGGCTCTTTACGGCTGCAAGTGCAGTTCCCACTACAAAATGGATGGCAAGGAATTCCACCTGCACAAGGGGCTGTGGGATCCCGCCCGAAAACGCCACATCCTTCCCGGAGAACTGCCCGGATGCTTCTGCCAATTCAGCCGCGTTGAAGGCTCGCGCAAGCCCCCACGGTGACGGCCTGCCGCCCAGCAGCCCTTTTCCCCCTCCCTGGAGATCCACATTCCCTCCGACAGCTCTGCTACGGCACAGACTCTTGGTACGCCGCGCCCTAAGCAAAAATCCGTGCAGGCAATTGAGGTGCCGAAAATTTCTGAAGCATCCTGACCTCCAGCTTTCCAGACCATTTATCGTCCCCTAGAGGTTCCCCCATGCCTCTCATGGTTTACCCCAACGCGGACAAACGGCGTCCTGATTTAGCGTTGTTCGTATGAATTACGGTAATCCACATAATGTATAAATTTTCGATAATTATGTCAAAAGTTCCTGAAAATACCCAGCAGCTGATGATTATTAAAACATTTCTCGGAAATATTCCTGACCAGTACCCCTCTCATCTACCTCTTCCGCCAACTGTAAGGTTTAACAAATATCTTGTTTGCCTTAACGAAAGTCTTTACGGCAAGAAATATTTTTTGTCCGAATGAAAATTTTCATTTTCAGGAGTATTTCCCGGAGCTTGCCGACGAGCACTTCTCCAGCTTGAGCCTGCTTGCGTGAGATGAGGTGAAGTGCAGGAAAAAATTCATGACGCCGCCGCAACGTAACTATTCAGGTCAATTTTCACTATTTTGAATGAGGATAAAACCAAGTGACATAAGGTACAATTTTTTATATTTGATTATAGTGTATATATTATGCATATGGAAAATCAAGATTGTTTGAAATCTGAAAACGATTTTCTTTCAGCAAGAGTCTTTGATATTAACTCTTCATTCTTCATTATTTTTGAATTGTAATATTTCCAACATAACTGTAATATACAGGAGATTGCTGATTATTTGAATGTTGCATATCTAATTATTATATTGACAGAAGTGCCTGCCACACCAACTGCCAAAGCAGGCCGAGTAGAGGAAAGAGAAAAATGTTGAGAAAGAAAGGAAAAATTGAACTCAGGCTCCTTTCACGGCAATCTTCACCGGGGGCAGCTTGAGCCAGTCTTTGATGAAGTCCGGAGTCTTGCCGACAACGAGATCCATAGATGCCTCACTGGCGCTTATCCCGTTCTTGCGGCAGGAA
>JAISEQ010000389.1 GCA_031264045.1 Deltaproteobacteria bacterium | reverse complement strand
CGCCCTGTGCCGATGTCAGGCACCTTGTGTCGGCGTAAAATTTTAGATGTTCGCTTGGGAATTGCAGTGCCTGGTTCCCTTCACCTCACTCTTGCGCCGACAGGATGGGTAGGTGCTGTCATCGTGATTTTTTGAGTACGCGATTAAGGTGATCGCGATAACGGCGCGGCCCAGGGCCTCTGTTGCAGCGAGGATCCCGCCCTCCAAGCTCGTGCTGGAAAGCCTGCTGAAAAACGTCTCCGCCAGGCTTGGCTGGTTTTCGGGTGCCGCATTGCCGTCCTGTCGTCCTGCCGTGCGTCCTGCTCAGGCTGAGGGTTCATCATGGTCGCCTGAATGTTCATATCTTTCCAGATGGAGCGGAAGCAAATCCGGGGTTTGCCGGAGCGGGCGATATCTGACGACAATCCCATGCCCCGGTCCGGGTACAATTTTCGCCATTAAATAGCCGTGTCGGGGCGGATGGGGAGAGATTTCACATATCGCTTTCGGGCCAGCCCTCGGGTCTCAAGAGCACTGTCCTGGTCCTGAGGGGGAAAAGGATGAGAAGGATGAGAAGGATGAGAAGGCAGGACGATGCGCTCCGGGACATAGGTCATCCTGACAAGAAGTACTTTGCAACAGGATTGATGTACAGCGCTCTACAGATCGACCCATCCTAGACCTTCTATTCTAACCCATCATACATCTATCTGCAACTAATGATCAATCAAAAGGCCAGGTATATTCCCTTTTAACTGCAACAAATGATTAATCCTTAAAGTTCGAATATAGATTCCTGAGCTGTGTCCCTTTGATATTCAGCTTCAGTCGTAACTATCCATGTTAATTTTTATTATTTTGAATGTGTAAACAATCAATCTGTATAAGGATATATCATTTAAACATTGTTGTGATGCATATGCAGTACAGCATATGTATGTAGACAATAAAATATAATTTAAAAACACTCAAACAAAGCTTGAGAATTTCCAAGAGGAAATCTATGTATTAATTTCTAAGATATTTTCATAATGCCCATACTATATATGGATTATTCCAAATACGGTTATCTAATACTATCAGATGTAACAGTCATGAATTATTCAAATATTGCTTGAGCATACTGATATGTCTATGGGGCAAAATATTCAAATATTCAGGAAAGAACTAGTTCTGACAGCCTACTGTACAGGTTCACCGGTGAAAACTTCAACCGCTCGTTGTTGAAGTCCGGCGTCTCCTTGGAAATGACTGCCAGGAGGGCCTCGCAGGCTATTATCCCGTTCTTACGACAGGAGTCAAGATACCCCATCAGATAACTGTTACCCTGGGCGCTGTAAAAATTTTTGTAAGGCATCCAGGATCGGGAGTTCGCGTTTCCAGGGATCCGGTCGTTCGAGCCCCGGCATCCATGGCGGGAGGTTGGTTACCGTGATGGGTAGGCAGAATGAGGTCATGCCATCGGCGGAAAACGCATTCCGGTCTCGCCGCTCCTTTGGAAGCGCATTCTCGTGGAAGGGCATTCTCGAACCTTCTTCCCTGACGTGCGCGATGACGGCGATGCGGCACGGGCGTCAGTTTTCGAGGAAGCGCACCGCCACCTTGTCGCGATCCCAGATCGCGACGGCCATGCATGTCACCCTGCACCCCGCAGCCCTGTATGGCCCTGCGTAGTCCTTTCTCCGCATCTGGTTCTCCGCCCTGTCGAGAGCTTCTTCGATAACCTTTTCCAAGCGTTCTTTCATCTTGGATTCGTTCCCGGATTTGCCGCCCTTGTCGGTCAACATTCTAAGAGCGCAGTATTTCAGCTCGATCACTACCCGGAATTTGTCGTTTAGGAACAAGGCGATGTCGTTACGGCCGTGTGCTCCCGCTCCCTGGCTGTGGACATCGAACCCTGCGGAAAGAAAAGAGCCGTGGAGTATGGCATGGTAATAACGTTCGGTCGAGTTCGGTTCCTCGGATACGGCATATTTTTCAGATGCTGGGTTTTGCCAGGATTCGGCGAATGTCTCGTACGGGGCGAGCTGGCTGGCCGTGGGGTGTTCAAGGTACGAGATTGAGGTAAGAAGGTTACGCAGCAGTTTCTCCACTGCATCGGAGTCTTTCTGTGCCAGGGCGTTCGGAAGCTCTTTGGTCATATTGCTTAAATAGTTGCGGTTAGGCTTGAAAACGTCTTTGAAAATGGTTTTGTTATAAGCAATGGCAACTTCCCGGTTGGGAAATCTGAAAGATAATACATCATCTGTCATCTCAAAGCCGTTTGACTTCGTCATCATGACGCGCTGGCGGTCAATTGTCAGATAGCCGCTGTGGAACAGGACGGGGATGGCGCTGAGATTTGTGATGTCGGATATCAGGACCTCATCGATAGGGTAGCCGTCAAGTTGCGGCAGGATGAAATCCAAAGGATTTTCCCTCACGAGGGCGGTCAGATGCGATGGACGTCCTGTCTTGGGCCAGTATGAACCGAGTTTCTGTTGCTCGAAGAAACAGAGTATGGAGTATGGATTCAGGACGTTCTCGGAACCGAGCCAGTTGTAGCCATCGTAGTATTTTTTAATCAGCGCGATCAGTTCTTCAAAGTCATCGTTCTGGCCGAGAACGCCTTGATCCTGCAGGCTTCTGATTGTTTCAGGGAACCTGTCCTCGAAACAGGTTACCAGCTCTCCCGGGGTGAATCCGCAGATTCCGGCGTATTCTGGTTTCAGGGAGATATCCCATAAGTTGTTCGGTCCGGAGTCCAGGGACGACATGACGAATCCTGTGATGCCCGTGACGAAGGCCAGGTGGATGTAGCAGATGTTGGCTTTCATGGACCTGTAGAAATTATGAAGGACGTTTCGGTTTTCCAGGGCAAGGTCCCTGTCCGAAATATGATCGATCACTGGTGCGTCGTACTCGTCCACCAGGATGACGGCTCCCTGTCCGTGCTTGCCGTGCTTGCCGTGCAAGCCTGCCAGAAGCTCTCCTAGCATTTCGCCGTAAGCATTGCTCTTCAGGCGGATTCCATGGGTGTCTGCCATCATCGTGAGCGTGTCATTGATGCGGGTGATGAGTTCCTCCGGAGTGCCGGTTTTGGAGAATCCCATGTTGAAGTTCAGGACCGGGTGCTTCTCGAACTTGTAGTCGCTGTTGCTGATCCACAGGCCCTCGAAAAGGTCCCGTTCGCGCGTGAAAAGCGCTGCGATGGTGGAGAGCAGCAGCGTCTTCCCGAATCGCCTTGGGCGTGACAGGAAGCAGGTCTTGTATTTGTCGACATTGAGAATTCTGTAGATATATTCTGTCTTGTCGGCATAGAGGAAATCATCCTGTCTGATTTCCCAGAAGGGTCGATCGGGCAAGGGTAGAGTTTTCTTCATTTTCATGTCACCTCTGAGGTGTTTCTGGCTCTCAGGTGAAGGGAAATCTTGCCCGCTTTCCCGGCGCAACGCGCAACGGGACAGCGCCGTTTCACCTGAAAGCCAGGCACGGAAAACATTATACTGAATTTCCCGTCAAGGCTCAAGAAGCTGCGGTATCGTAGGAATCTGGCACCGGGAAGGGAGGGGCGGAATCGGCCTCCCGCCGCAAAGCCCGCCTCAGGTGCCATGTACCGAAACGTGGCTGTGCGTCCGGGCCGGAGAGAATCCGGCGGCAGTCCGGACAGGCGTCCCCGCAGACGCGGCTGGGAGGCGGGGCCGCCCCTCGGGGCCCGATGTTCCCAGGCAACGCGACACGGTCCGCCGGACGCGTCGAGCGCCTTCCGCAGTCAGCCTGCAGCCCCCGCCCCCGGCTCGCGGGTTCCAGCCCTCCGGGCATCGCTCGCGGCCTCCCGTCCGGTGCCAAGGATCGCGCGCTACCGTCCCCGGCCCCGGCTGACGGGTTCCCGCCCCGGCACCATAGCTCATGGGTTACCGCTCGCGAGCTCCTGCCCCTGGTCCCTGACCCGCTACCTGTTGCCGCTCCCGGAAGGATCGACGGCCGCCGATCCGGCGCGGAGCCCGGGCCGCGCAACGGGCCGCCCGGCATCACGCTTCCGGGCACACCTCGGTGACGCCTCCCCTCTCGTGGGGGCTTTCAGGGGTGATGAAGCCACGCACGCCAGGGTGGCCGCGCAGGTATTTGGCGATGACGTCCTTAAGCCTCCCGGTGCCGCGGCCACGGATGACGTGAGGTTCGGGCGGCCGGCCACGATGGCCCGGTCTATTTCCATCTCTGTCGCGTCAAGGGCGTCAGCCGCAGTCTTGCCGACCGGCATGAGCGAGCCCGGAACGCCGGTCTCGGGGGGGGGGGCGCCAGATCGACCCCGAAGAAGGGGAGGCCCGGGGCGTCCGCGTCCCGCGCGTCTTTCCTGCCGCCGCCTCCCTTCCCGCCGCAGGTCCCGGGGCCGCCCCCTGCTGCTCTGGAGGAGCAGGCGCCCAGCTCGGACCGGGAGGCCTTGAGTCGGATCAGGAGGCCTTGAGAAGGAACTTCCCGTACTCCGCTGCCCCTCCTGCCGGGCGGGGTTCCAGGAGAGAGCGTACCGGAGCGTCCCGGGAGCCTGATGTGGACCCTGTCCCCGGGCTTCAGGACCCTGGGGGCGGGGGCCACCTCCTCCGCGCCCACCCTCTCGGACATGACCTCGGCACCTTCCCTGCCCATGCCTCCTTCTCGTCGCTTATGCGCCGGGGCTCGAACTTCCGTGGGCCCCCCGCGGCCCTTGCCTCCGCCTGCGCCGCCTTCATCTCGTCCCTGAACCTGTCGTAGGCGGCGCGGCAGCGCGAAATGAACGACCTGAGCTCCAGATCCGCCTGTGCTTATCGCGGGAGGAGACCCTCGCGGCCTCCCTGGCGAGTCTCTCGCGCTCCTGGGCGGCCTGCCCCGCCTCATCCTCGCGCCCGGCTCTGGCCCTTGCCCTCACGGACAGAAGCTCCGGCCGCGCCTCGTCCAGGCGCTGGAGGAGCTCAAGGGAACTCCGGAGCCCGTTGTCCAGGCAGCCCCGGGCCCTGTCCGCGATCCGCGCCGGGAGCCCCAGCCTTACGGCTCTGGCGAGACCCCCGGAATAGCTCGGGGCCCCGCAGGAGAGCCCGTGGGCGGTGCTCCCGTCGGAACCGGTGGTCACCCGGCCGAGATGACCCCGGGGGTGGGCGACGCCCAGGTCTTGACCATGCGGAAGTACGTGACGGACACTGTCCATGCCCCCGTGCCCATGAGATTCTCCTGGACGGCCGGTGCCGGAGCCAGGCCCCCGGCTGGGTCAGTGCCGCCCCCGAGCTCGTCCGGGAGCGCCGGGGATCCCGGCCCAGCCAGGGTTGGGACGGGCTTTAGCGCGCTCGCGTGCCCCGGGAAGGTCGGGAGATCCGACGTGCCCCGAGAAGGTCGAGAGAGCCGGGTCCAGGTAATCGGTTGTCGCCAATGACCGCCATGACCCTCCGGAAGTCGATGGACGATCCCGGGGCGCAGGGCACGTGGAGCCCGGTGCGGACCGCGAACACGGCGAGTCCCGGGGTCATCAGGGCGACGGTCTTGCCGTCGGCGTGTTCCGGCCGGATATGGCCGTCACGGGCGACTCCGGGCTGATGCGGAAGTCCGGGGGCGTCATCCTCCGCCGGTCGGCGGCGAGTCTCCTTTCCGGAAGCGTGTGGCGGATGGCCTCCAGGTCCGGCACCTCCCCGGGACGGTGCTCGGGGACGGAGGCGTCCCGGGACAGGGTCGGCCTGCCCCCGGCCAGCTTGATACCCAGACCGGCAAGTATCAGCCCCGAGACGCGCGGCGCGCCCGGTGCCTCCCGGCTCACGGCGGGGAACCCCTCCAGGATCCTCTCGATTTCCTCCTTCTCGGCGTTCTTGAGGAAAGCCAGGCGGTTGTGTCCTCCACGGCCTCAGAGACTCCAGGCAGGCGGTATGGCCGCTCTTGGACCGGTCGTAAACCAGCCACGGGCCTTTCCGGTCCCGGAGGCACTGATCGGTAAGACGAACCGTTCCCGGCGGTCGGTCACTATCTCGTCCCGGACAGTGTGGCGGTACTCCTCAGAGCGTATGAGGGCCGCGAGCTTGTCGGGGACGGTCCTCCGGGCGGCGGCGGTCTCGCGGCGTATCATCCACTGCTCCGCCGAGACGTTGTACAGGACATCGCCCTCCGGGGAGAGGGAGCGGTCCATGGCCTCTATGAACTCCGAGAAGGTCTCCAGATCCCGGGTGAGTTTTCACAGGCCCGGGGCGTCCGTCTCGAAGGGTGCCAGGTGCATCTGGGCCGTCAGGGAGCGTAGCGCCTCGTCCTTGAGAAGCAGGATCTCCTCCGGGGGCAGGACCGTCCCCTCGGGCACTGCCTTGTCCAGAAGGAGAGTCAGAACCGGGTGGGCCGAGAGCCCGAGAGCTCCGGGTGCCCGGGCGAGAGCGGCACCGCCCGCGCCTCCCACACGAGATCCCGGGAGGCCGGGATCCCGTCCGGCCCGAGATCCGTGCAGAGCTCCGGCGAGGCCTCCCTGTTGGGGGGCGAGGAGCATTCG
>JAISEQ010000186.1 GCA_031264045.1 Deltaproteobacteria bacterium | reverse complement strand
GGAAAACTTCCCTTACCCGCCGCCCCCATGCCGTCCGCGGGATGCCGGACGGTTCCCTTCCGGCACATCCGGAGGCGCGGCGGCCGCGCACCGTCCCGCCGCGGACGCGCCCGAACCCGCAAGGCCACCGGCCCCGAAGCCGCCCGCTCGCCGTATCCTCCGGCGCGCGGCAGGGCGCCCAACAGGAAAGGCTCCCCGATGACGACGAAAGAACCCCGGGCGGTGCCCAGGCGGCTCCTGTTCGGGACGGACGGCATACGCGGGGTGGTGAACCGCGGGGCCATGACCGCGGACACGGCCATGGCCCTCGGGAGGGCCCTGACGCACCTCCTCCACGAGGACAGGAAGCTCACCCGCAAGCCCAAGGTGGTGATAGGCAAGGACACGCGGCTCTCCGGGGACATGCTCCTCTCCGCCGCGGCGGCGGGCGTCATGAGCCAGGGCGGGGACGCGTGGCTCGCGGACACGCTGCCCACGCCGGGGCTGGCCAACCTCGCGTCCAGCACCAGGGCGGACGCGGGGATCGTCATAAGCGCCTCCCACAACCCCTTCGAGGACAACGGGCTCAAGATCTTCGACGGACAGGGCTGGAAGCTCCCGGACGAGACGGAGGCCAGGCTGGAGAGGCTCATGGAGGACAAGCCCGCCCTGGACGCGGCAAGGCCCCAGTCGGGAGCCGTCGGAAGGGCCTTCCCCGTCCGCGACGCCGTGGGACGCTACGTGGTGTCGCTGAAGAGCGCCTT
Organism: Deltaproteobacteria bacterium; assembly: GCA_031264045.1. GTDB lineage: Bacteria > Desulfobacterota > Desulfarculia > Adiutricales > Adiutricaceae > JAIRZX01. The sequence goes on along the minus strand of JAISEQ010000186.1, from coordinate 4,287 downwards.
CCCCAAGGGCCTTACCCTGGAGGGGATAACCATCGCGCTCGACTGCGCGAACGGCGCGGCATACCAGTCGGCTCCCGCCGTCTTCGAGGAGCTCGGCGCCCACGTGCATCTGACTGGCGTCACCCCGGACGGCTTCAACATAAACCTGGGCCTGGGCGCGCTGCACCCCGAGGTCTGCGCGGCCGAGGTCCTGAGGACCGGGGCGGATCTGGGCGTGGCCCTGGACGGGGACGCGGACCGCGCCATCTTCATAGACTCCGACGGCCAGGTCGTGGACGGGGACCAGATCATGTTCCTGTGCGCCTCGCACATGAAGCGCAAGGGAGAGCTCAAGAACGAGGCCGTCTGCGCGACCGTCATGAGCAACATGGCGCTCGAGACCGCCCTGGAGGGGGAGGGCATCAGGCTCTTCCGCTCCCAGGTGGGCGACCGCTACGTGGCGGAATGCCTGAGGCGCGAGAAGCTCAATTTCGGCGGCGAGAAGTCCGGACATCTCATCTTCGTCGACCACGCCACCACCGGGGACGGGACGCTCGCCGCCCTGCAGACTCTGGCCGTCATGAAGGAGTCGGGCCTTCCGCTGAAGGAGCTCGCTGCCCGCGTGGTCCCGCTGCCACAGGTCCTCATAAACGTCCGGGCGGCAAGGCCCGCCGAGGTGGAAGACGACCCGGAGGTGGCCAGGATGCTGGCCGGCTGCCGGGCCCGCCTTGCCGGGAGGGGGAGGGTCATCCTCCGCCCCTCCGGCACCGAGCCCGTGGTCCGCGTCATGATGGAGGGCGAGGATCTGGACGAGGTGACGGCGCTGGCCCGCGAATGCGCGGAGCTGGTGGAGAGGGTGATGGGACGCGACGGCCCCGGAAAGTAGGTCACGGTCCCCAGTCCGCCGTCCGCCACCGCGACCTGCGACCGGACGGGACACGCGGCCCCTGAAGGACGCGGCAGTCACGGACGGCCGGGCGCGGTGTTCCCGGCAGGAACCGCTAGAACCGCCTGCCGTACGGTGTTGCTGACGGGTTGTTTTGTCCAGGAATTGAGGGGAAGGTTTGTCGCAAATTTGCCGGGAGCTTGTCCAAAACAAATTACCGGCGGGGAAAAGAATTTCCGTTCAGCCTTCCTTGCGGCTGGTGTCGGTCTCTATAGGGGATAATGAGAAATGCCTCTGCCGCTGCTGGCTCGACTCTGTGACTGGGAGGGGGCAATGGGCCGACTCCCTTGCAGCGGCAGTTCATTTCGGAGATCACAGTTCATCATTGAACCAGTTGAGTCCAACATTTTATTCTTGGACAAGTGAGCAGATTTCGGACAAACCAACCAAGCAAAAATTTGACAAACCAAGCCGACAACAACAGTATTGCACCTGCTCCTGCTGGTCAGGTGAACAGGGCCTGTATCTTACCCGTTCACGATCCGTTAATCTGCCGAAAACAGGCAGTCTTCTCCCGTGCCGCACCGACACCGCACTGGAACACCTGGATGCGGGACTTACGCATCCGGGACGACTCAGCAGGTAACGTCCGCAGGAAGTTACGGTCCAGCCGGGAGGGGTTTCAGGTTATTCAAGAAATCATAAACGCTTCAGCCGCACTCGACCGACGGAACCTTGAATACTACAGTCATGTCTGCAACGGGAGAAATTCTATACGCTCACGGTTTACGCCCTTCCAGACAGCTTCCCTGAAACGGATCCTCACGAACTTGGAATCGAAAACTGCGACTGCGGCAGCCCAGACACATGCGTCTCTTCCAAGGAATGGCAGTGCGTAGACTTTATTTACTATCTGATCAAACGCATCTTTAAGCAATTTGTCCAAAACTTGCGAGACGGCATCGGGCACTTCTCCAACATCTATGACTGATGCGACTTCATCACCTGCCGGGGGAGCCAAGACATTGGATGTCGCGGAAAAGAAACCGGAAGCAGGAGCCGGCTCTTCCAAAGGCTTCAGGCTGGCGCCGGATTCAGGAATCTTGGAATTTCCGTTTCTGAAAGAAGGTTCCGGCTCTGCGGGCTTGGCCGACCTGGCGGATTTGACTTCTATGACCATCCACTCGCCAGCGGGAGTTTTCATCACGATATCGGTCCGCCCTTTAGTAGTATGCACCTCGAGAGTCGGCTTGTGTCTGCCGATGTCCAACAGCAGAGATAACAGAAATGTAAAAAAATGCTCTCCAGTAAGATCATACAGATACGATGCAGAGGCAATAAAACTTGAAAAAAGCATTTGGCATTCTTGTAAATTCCTATGACAAAATGCTTCATAAAATTTTTTAAATTTTGGATTTGCTAATCCGAAATTATCGTTAATATTTCGAGATGATGTCTTCCTGGTCAAAATTGAATTTTTGATGACTTTTTCTATTTCATAGTTTGGGATTGAAAGTTTATACGTAACCGAATCTCCGGATTCAGCTACAGAATCAATAGTTAAATAACCAGACATTAACATAATTGCATTATCGTTATAAATTGTATGCGATTCGGAAATTGAAATATTTTGTTCTATAGCGAGGTTATCAATAAAAACTTTGAAATAATTTTCTGGACCTATTCCAAGTTGATCGAACATCAGTGAAGGGCCTGTGTTCTGCCAATATTCACGAAATTTCATCTCGCTCAGGCACTTCATCACAGAAAAAGGATTGAGTACCTTAGTCATTCCATCCCATGAATAACCATCGTACCACCTAGCGAATTCATTCAACAGATGAACAACAGTCGCGTCTGCATCCATCTTTCCCTTGTTTATCATCTCGTCAAGCATTTGTTGAAGGTAATAGATAAATGTAGACTTAATTTCAGATATTGTAAACCCACAAATTTTTGAATACTTTGATTTAAATGAAATGTCCACAACGTTATTCATGCCAGATGAAAGCGAAAGTTCATCAAATTTTGTAATTCCTGTTATTAAAGAAAATCGAATTAATTTTTGAAGACTCTTAATTTCAGAGAAAAAAACTCGCAGAAGAGTTTTAAGTCTTTTTGATTTCTCAAAGTCAAGAAAATTCGGTTGCAGACAGAAGTCGTACTCGTCAATGAGCAATACAACGTTTCGAGGAACACGATCATTAATTTCAATTTCATTGGCCTTCGCTGATGCGATATGCTTGTTTGAAACCTCGCTAATCAGAGTCGAAATGGCCGTTGTCTCGTTTCCCGTATCGATCGTTACGCTGTGATTTTTGGCTATGACTGAAAGCTTGCTTATAAGGTCCTGACGAAGGCCGCGAACTGAAGAATGTGTTCCGCTCATATCGAGCCTGATCACAGGGAAGATTTTCCAGTCATAGTTATCGCATTGCCCGATCGCCAAATTACTGAAAAGACTTGTTTCCCCCATAAAAATGTTCTCAATCGTGTCAAGAAGCAGAGTTTTACCGAATCTCCGTGGCCTGCAAATGAAATACGAACCTGGAGGTTCTTTCAAAAGTTCCATGATGATCCCGGTCTTGTCGACGACAGGGGATCGCCAATCGATGAAATCCCTCAAAATTGAGCTTTGAACCAGATCCTTGTTCTGAGGATTTTTCATCCCTTCAATCCCCCGGATGAAGATTGCCGCATCTTGCGAAAATATCGTTCACTTTTCGAACAGGAAAGGGTCAACGGCAATTTTAAATCGGCATCATGGCTGGCGGAAACCGCATGCGAACCTTCGGTTGATTTCAAAGCGACTCAACTGCACGGGTATGTTACTAGACATATGTTGCGCATGGCCGTCAGCGCATGCGCAACATATGTTGTCTCCACAGAACGGCTGTGACCAGGCGGCCCCGCCGCCGATCACTGTAAAAGCCCAGCCGGAACGATGGTCCCCGACCGCGTGGCAGCCGAATTGCAACCGGGCGGCATTCTATTATTCACGTTTTCTCACTATATTTCAAGTTTTATGATTAAAATCCATTACGATATCAACCAATACGATATCGCCTGAAAAATTTTATGCGGTCACTTCTCTCAATATTAGTGGTGCGTCACATTTACACATACCTTTTCTACGAGTCGATGGATTGTATAAACTCCATAATGCTATTTTTTTATTTACCTTATTATTTTATGATTATTAAATAGATATTTTAATGATTTAATCTTAAGTTTAATGCCTATAAAAATTAATTTCACTTAATATTACTTATAACGCTGTTCTCTGTCACGCACTGCTCTCGGTCACGCACTGCTCTCGGGGTTGCCGGGCTGACGGAGCGGAGGTTCAGCGGGTATCCTGGTCGGCGGAGGCGACGGCAACGGTTTCGCGTACCGCCGCTGCTCCGCCTGTCCGTACCGCC
>JAISEQ010000159.1 GCA_031264045.1 Deltaproteobacteria bacterium | reverse complement strand
GGAACGTTCTTCTTTTCCTTCTTCTTGCGGATCTTGCGGACAGCCTTGGCCGACATTTTTCTCTCTTTCGCCTCGTCTCGTGGGGGGGGACGGCTCCGGGCGGACCGTCCGCTCGCTGCGGACCGGACGGCCCGGCGGCGGCGCGCGCCCGGGCGGGCGCGGCCGAACTCCTCTGCCGGCTAGGTCTTGGAGGGGGGCTTCTTCTTGCCCACGACCGAGCGGCGCGGGCCCTTGCGGGTCCGGGCGTTGGTGTGGGTCCTCTGGCCCCGGACGGGGAGGCCGCGGCGGTGCCTGAGCCCCCTGTAGCAGCCCAGGTCCATGAGCCTCTTGATGTTGGTGAGGTTCTCGCGGCGGAGATCGCCCTCGACCTTGTACTCGGAGTCGATTATCCTCCTGATGCGGGTCACCTGGTCCTCGGTCAGGCCGTCGCTCTTGATGGCGCCGTCTACGCCCGCCTTCTCGAGGATGGCCCTGGCGCTGGAGCGGCCCAGGCCGAATATGTAGGTGAGCGCTATCTCGATTCGCTTCTGTCGCGGCAGATCGATGCCGGATATCCTGGGCAATTCTCCCCTCCTTGAGGCAGGGCGCGGCTGGCCCCTAGCCCTGGCGCTGCTTGTGCTTGGGGTTGGAGCAGATGACTCGGACCTGGCCGAAACGCCTTATGATCTTGCATTTCATGCACATCTTCTTCACTGACGAGCGGACTTTCATGGGTGACCTCGCGGAGGCGGATAGGAAGGCCCGTCCGGGGTCCGGGCCGGACCGGGACCGGCCCGGAAAACGGGCGCGGGAGATCAGGCCAGGGCGGCCCCTATCGCCCTCTCCACCTCGGCGGGGGACCTTGTCCCGTCCACCCGGCGGATGAGGCCCCTGGCGTCGTAGTGGCCGACGAGCGGCCCGGTCTGCCTGGCGTAGACCTTCAGGCGGTTCAGGACCGCCTCGGAGGCGTCGTCGGCCCTCTGGTAGATCTGGCCGGAGCACTTCGGGCACTTCATGTCCCCCGGCGGGGGGTTGTGGGCCGCGTGCCAGACGGCCCCGCAGGACCTGCAGACCCTGCGGCCCGAGAGCCGTTCCACCACGGTGCCGTCGGGGACCTCCAGCAGGACCACGTGGTCCACGGGGGTGCCGGCGGCGGCCAGGGCGGCGTCCAGGCCCTCGGCCTGGGGAACAGTGCGCGGGAAGCCGTCCAGGAGGAAGCCGCCCGCGCAGTCGGGCTCCTTCAGGCGGTCGGCCACCAGATCGAGCACCAGGGCGTCCGGGACCAGCTCGCCCGTCTCCATGTAGCCCTTGGCCTTAAGCCCGAGCGGGGTGCCCTCGGCCAGGTTCCTGCGGAATATGTCGCCGGTGGAGACGTGCGGCACCCCGAAGCGGGCGCATATGGCGGCGGCCTGCGTGCCCTTGCCGGTGCCCGGCGGGCCCAAGAGGACGATAATCACGGAACCACCTCCCGGACTCGGCCGCCCGGGCCTGCCCGCAGGCAGGGTAACTTGCCATTATGGCACAGACAAGCCGCCCCGGTCAAGAGGCGGCGGGGATGCCCCGGGGAGGGGCGGCCCGGGGAGGGCCGGAAGAAGGCGGGAGGGGGGGGCGGGGCCGGTGTCGGGGCAGGCCCCGCCGGAGCGGGGGGGCGCCTCAGAAGCCCCGCCGCCTGGGATGGATCTTGCCCATGCCGGAGAGCCCCTTCTTCAGGTACCCGTCGTACTGCTGGTTCAGGACGTAGGAGTAGATCTGCGCCACGGTGTCCAGGGCCACGCCCACGACGATCAGGAGCGCCGTCCCGCCGAAGTAGAAGTTGACGCTGAAGTAGCGCGAGACGAAGCTGGGAAGCAGGCAGATGAGGGAGACGTAGAGGGCACCCCACAGCGTGATGCGGGTGAGCACCCTGTCGATGTACTCGGCCGTGCGCGGGCCGGGGCGGATGCCGGGGACGAAGCCCCCGTTCTTCTGCATGTTCTCCGCCACGTCCGAGGGGTTGAACTGGACGCCCGTGTAGAAGTAGCAGAAGAAGACGATCAGGGCCACGTATATGACGTTGTAGAGCCAGTTGCCCCGGTTCAGCCACTCGGTCATGCCCTTGATGGTGGGGTTGTCCACGAACTGGCCGATGGTGGCAGGGAACATGATGAGCGAGCTCGCGAAGATGGGGGGGATGACCCCGGCGGGGTTCAGCTTCAGGGGCAGGTGCGTGCTCCTGCCCCCCACCATGCGCCGGCCCACGACGCGCTGGGAGTAGCTGACCGGTATCCGCCGCTGGGCCCTCTCGCAGAAGACGACCCCCGCCACTATGACCAGCATCGCGGCGCCCAGGAAGGTCATCCGGAGGACCGACTGGTCGCCGTGGAGCACCGCCTGGAAGACCTCGACTATGGCCGACGGGAGCCCCTCCACTATGCCCGCGAAGATGATGAGCGAGATGCCGTTGCCTATCCCCCGCTCGGTTATCTGCTCGCCCAGCCACATGATGAAGCATGTGCCGGCGGCGAGCGTTATCATGCTCATGAGCCTGAAGTTCATGCCGGGATGGAGGACGATGGAGTCGGCGCCGGGCACCTGCATGCGCTCGATGCCCACGGCGAGCATGAAGCCCTGGAAGAGGGAGAGCACCACGGTGAGGTACCGCGAGTACTGCGTGAGCTTCTTCCTGCCCTGCTGGCCCCCCTCCTTCTTGAGCCTGCTCAGGTGCGGCCACACGACGGTCAGGAGCTCGATTATGATCGAGGCTGAGATGTAGGGCATGATGCCCATCGCGAAGATGGAGAACTGGGAGAGGGCGCGGCCCGAGAAGAGATCGAAGAGCCCCAGGAGGGTTCCCTGGTACTGCCTGAAGAACTCCCCGAGCACCGCGGTGTCCACTCCCGGGGTGGGTATGTGGACGCCCACGCGGTACACTGCCAGGATGGCCAGCACGTACAGGAGCCGGTTGCGCAGATCGTTGGAACGTCCGGACTTGTCGATTCCGCCTTGCAACTTGCACATCCTTCGCCGCGGCCCCCCCGGAGGGGGCGTTGTCGGCATGAGCGGGGATTTTCATCGCGCCCGGCGCGCGGGGCTTCCGGGCGCCCCGCCGGGCTCGGGGGCCCGCGGCAGATCGGGTGTCTGCGGCGCGGTCCCCGCGGTTAGGTCCTTCGCGCCCGCCGCCCGGAAACCGGGCGCGGGCGGCCGGTCGCCGCCGGCCGGCTCTAGGCCGCCGTGGCCGGGGCGGGGGCCCTCTTCGGCAGGGGGACTATCTCGACGGTGCCGCCGGCGGCTTCCACCTTCCTCACCGCCGCCCCTGTGGCGTACTGGACGCGGAAGGTGAGCGCCCGGCCGATCTCGCCCTTGGCGAGCAGCCGCACGGGGAGCGAGGGGCCGCGCACGAGCCTCATGGCCCTCAGGGCGTCGGCGTCCACGGTGCTCCCGGCCGCCACGTCGCCGAAGGCCGAGAGGTTCACGACCGCCCAGCGCTTCCTGAAGATGTTGGTGAAGCCGCGCTTGGGCAGGCGCCGCTGGAGGGGCATCTGCCCGCCCTCGAAGCCGGGGCGGGGGGAGCCGCCGCTCCTGGACTTCTGGCCCTTGGAACCGCGGCCGGAGGTCTTGCCGAGCCCGGAGGACTCGCCTCGGCCGACCCGCTTGCGGGGCTTCCTGGACCCCGGGCAGGGAGACAGGTTGGAGAGGGTGAGCATCTATATCTCCTCCACCTTCAGAAGGTAAGAGATCTTCCTTATCATGCCGAGGATGGGGGGGGTGCCCTCCTGCTCGACGGTGTGGCCTATCCGCTTCAGGCCCAGGGCCCTCGCGGTCTTCCGGTGGCTGGGGAGCCTGCCTATGAGGCTCTTCAGCTGGGTAATCCTAAGCCTCTTCGCGTTTTCCATGATGCGCCCTCCTTCGCGGGCGGGCCTTGCGGCCGGTCTCCAGGAGCCCCGCGGCCCCAATCCGGCATCCTCGGGCCGGTCCTCCGGCCTTCGCGGCCGTGCCGCCCGGAACCGCGGGTCCGGGCGGCGGGCGGGGGCCTCAGACCCTCAGGCGCTCGGGGGGCACCCCGCGCTCCCTGGCCACCGTGCGGGCGAGCTTCATCTGGCCCAGCGCGTCCATCGCGGCGCGGACCACGTTGTGGGGGTTGTTGGAGCCCAGGACCTTGGTGAGGAGATCCTTCACCCCCGCCGCCTCCACGACGGCCCTGACCGAGCCGCCGGCGATGACGCCGGTGCCCTTGGCGGCCGGCTTCAGCAGGACCCGGCCGGAACCGTGCTTGCCTACGGCCTGGTGGGGAACCGTTGTGCCGGCCAGGTCGACCTGCACCATGGCCTTCTTGGCCCGCTCGGTGCCCTTGCGTATGGCCTCGGGCACCTCGGCGGCCTTGCCCAGGGCGGCCCCGACCCTGCCCCGGCCGTCGCCCACTACGACTATCGCGGAAAACGAGAAGCGCCTGCCGCCCTTGACGACCTTGGCCACGCGGTTGACGTGGACAACCTTCTCGAGGAAGCCCGAGTCCTCTTGCTCCGGTCTGTAAGCCACTTGGAAGTCCTTTCGCCTGCTAGAACTTGAGCCCGGCCTCGCGGGCGCCCTCGGAGAGGGCCTTCACCCTGCCGTGGTAGAGGAATCCGTTGCGGTCGAAGACCACGGCCTCGTAGCCCCTGGTCAGGGCCAGCTCGGCCACGGCCTTGCCCACGGCCTTCGCCTGCTCCGTCTTCTTCAGGCCCGCGAGCGAGCCCCTGACCGACGCGGTGAGGGTGGATGCCGCCGCCAGGGTGGCCCCGGTGGAGTCGTCTATGAGCTGCGCGTAGATGTGCCTGGCGGAGCGGAAGACCGAGAGGCGCGGGCGCCCCGCGGTCCCGGTCACCTTCCGCCTCACCCGCTTCTGGCGGGTGCGCCGCATCTCGATGCGTCTGTTCTTCACGTGTTCGTCCTTTCGAATGCCCCCTCGGGGGTCCCGCGACTCCCGGGAGGCGGCCTTCAGGGGCTACTTGGACCCGGCCTTGCCGACCTTGCGGCGGATGACCTCGCCCTGGTACCTGATGCCTTTGCCCTTGTACGGCTCGGGGGGCCTGAACGCGCGGATGGTGGCGCAGGTCCGGCCCAGGAGCTCGTTGTCGACGGCGGTGAGCGCCACCCTGCCCGCCTTGGTCTCCACCTGGGCGCTCACGCCCTCGGGGAGCTGGTACACCACCGGGTGGGAGTACCCCAGCGACAGCCGGAGGGCCCTCTGGCCCTCCTCCTCGATCTTCCAGCCCACCCCCTGGACCTCCAGTGTCTTGGAGAAGCCGGCGGACACCCCAGTGACCATGTTGTTCACGAGGCTGCGGGAGAGTCCCCAGAAGGGCTTGGCCGCGGCGTCGGAGGGATCCCGGCGCACTATCCTGAGCCCCCCTTCCAGGGACTCCACCTTGACCATGCGGTGCAGGCGGCGCCTGAGGGTGCCCTTGGGGCCCTTGACCTCGATGTCGGGGTCGCTCCAGGAGACGGTCACGCCTTTGGGGAGGGTTATGGGAAGCTTGCCAATTCGGGACATAGAATCACCCTATTGGGGTCGGGGGCCCCGCCGCCGGGGCGGGAGGGGGTCCGGGGCCCCGCGGCCGGAAGCCGGGGGCCGGAAAAATCCGGCGGGGGCGCCGGTCCGGAAGGGCCGCGGCCGCCGCGCCCGCGGGCCGTTCGCCCCGGGGAGGAGGTCCGGACCCGCCGCGCCCGCCGTAAGGCGGGAAGGGCCCGGCGGCGGCCGGTCCCGGGAAAGGGCTGCGCGCGGCCGCGCGCCCCGGAACGGCGGGGGCTACCAGATCTGGCAGATGGACTCGCCGCCCAGGTTGTGGCGGCGCGCCTCCTTGTCCGTCATCACCCCGTGGGAGGTGGAGACGATGAGGACCCCCAGCCCCGAGAGGACCGGGAGGATGTCCTCCGCCTTCTGGTAGACGCGGCGGCCGGGCTTGGAGACGCGCTGGAGGCCCTTGATGACCGGGGCGTTGGCCTCGGTGTACTTCAGGAAGATCCGGATCATGCCCTGGCGGCTGTCGCGGGAGACCTTGAAGTTCTTGATGAAGCCCTCGTCCTTCAGGATCTTGACTATGGCCACCTTAAGCCGCGAGGCGGGAACGTCCACGCGGTCGTGCTTGGCGGTCAGGGCGTTCCGGACGCGGGTGAGGAGGTCAGCTATGGGGTCGGTCATTGTCATGGGGTCACCTCACCAGCTTGCCTTGACCACGCCGGGGATCTCCCCCGCCAGGGCCATCTTGCGGAAGCAGATGCGGCAGAGGTTGTAGCGGCGCAG
>JAISEQ010000117.1 GCA_031264045.1 Deltaproteobacteria bacterium | reverse complement strand
AGACAGGTTCTATCCTTCGAGCAGGACCTGTTCGGCCTGCGGAACCGTGAAGACGGCAATGGGTCTTTCGGAGCGCGTTTATGTCTGCGAAGAGTGCGGACACGCCCAGGACAGGGACATGAACGCGGCCTTGAACGTCCGTGCCGAAGGCCTGCGCATACTCGGCCTGCTCATCGATAAGAACCGCGGGACACGCGGGGTTAGCCCGGACGTTGATCTGGCGGGCCTGAGACGCCTTGGACGGGAAGCCCCAGGGCTTTAGCCCGGGGTATGTCACAGAGCCCGTTTCAGAGGATCCGGACAGCTCTGCGGTCCGGGCATCCGGTAGAGGACGGGGTCAAAGTTCTGAAATTCCCGGCCCATTCATAAACATCTGAAAAGAAAAATTTGTGGATATCGCATAACGTTCCTGAATCCTTAATAGGGATAGGATATTTTTCAAGATGTGTAATTTTTGGTAACACATAAATAGTTTCGGCTTTGATAAGGTCATGTTTATCGGTAATGTTTAAAAGATTTCTTAAAACGCCTGTGATAGGATCACAACATACATTTTAGAGACATCAATATGTTCATAATTATACTCCATTGACAATCTCTTATAAGGTTTCCTATAGTCTCTTGATCACGTAATGGTTGACATTGAAACCGGCTTGCCGTGAAGCAGGCACTCCCCATGATGCTCCCCAGTTTCGTCTGCCGTCAGCTGAGCTATCAACCCACCAGGAAGGCTCCGTTGATTTTTTGCGGTTTCGTCATATATGGTGTGCGTGATAAGGATAAAAATTTTGTAATTAAATTATTTGGTATTATTGAATTTGTTATGGGTAAGCAATAATAAAATATTTTCATGCAAGGAAAATCTTTTGGCATGCAAGGAAAATCTTCTGGGATGTGAAGTTTAGGGAATAAAATATTTAATAATTCAGTATATAAAAAAGTTCATTATATCGAAATATCCGAAAATTCCTTGTTTTATAAGTATTTTTGGTTTCTCAAATAATTGGCAGTTACGATGCTTAAATCGATGAAAGCGTCCGGAATCTCTTGCTTCCGGGCGCTTTCATGGTGATATTCAGGATTGATACGGGTCCTGGGCATGACCTTTCAGGTGCAGGGACGCTGTGTCAGACCCACATGGGATGCGTATAGGATTTCTTCGCCGTAACTGGGTTCTCGGAGCTTGATCCGGGAGTGGCAGGCGCCGAGGTCTGCGGGGACGGTACCTGTGCCGGAGGCGGGGGTGTGACGGGGACGGCCGCCTGCGGAGGGGCTACGGGCTGGGTCGGCGCCGGAGCGGGAGGGGGCGGGGGAGTGTCGTCCGAGAAGTCTACGGCTCCCTGCAGCGGGGAATCGTCTCTGGTGCCGCCGCTCCCGGAAGGCGCGGGGAGCGGGGAAAGATCGGGCTCAGTCGGCGGAGACGAAGATGGTTCCGTGAACGCCGGGGCCGGAGTTGCTGTCTGGGCCGGCGGACTCGCATCGGGCGGAACGGCTGTCGGGGCCGACGGTGCCAAATCGGGCGGAACGGCTGTCGGGGCCGACGGTGCCAAATCGGGCGGAACGGCGGTCGGGGCCGGGGTCGCCGGTGCGGGAGTGCCGAAGTCCACGGCCCCCTGAAGGGGGGAATCGCTTCTGGTATCGGTGCCAGGGACGGAAGGGAGGGGCGGCGGTTCCGCCGGGGAGACGGGGACCGGCGGCGCCGGGGGGACGTCGGGGGTTACTGGATAGAGGGGTACGGCATCGTGGGTGAGCGTCGGCTGTGCCGCCGGGTCGGGAGGAGGAGGCACGGCGGCAAGCTCGGCTCTGCACTCCAGAAGGGAGCTGTTCGTGTCGTCCAGCTGCTCTCGGAGCCTGGCGAGTTCGGTCGAGTCGGAGGTCAGGCGGTTTATGGTCCGCTTGTCCTCTGACGCCCTGCTGTTGGCCTCGTCCAGGGATTTCTGGGTCTGCCGCTCCTTCTCCTGCGAGTCGGAGAGCTGTTTCCGCATCGTCTCCAGGTCCTTTGAGGCCTGATCGAAGCGGGTCTGGAGGGCGGACTGCGACTTGGACAGGGCGTCCCTGTCGGACGAGGCCCCGAACCACAGGGAAGCGAACAGGACGACCAGGATGAAGGCCGCGATCCCCAGGACAATCTTCAAAGCGCTCACGATGATCACCTGCCTTGCGGCGGAGAAGCCGCCGGTAAACAATCAGACCCCTTGAAGCCGGGCCCTCCGCTGCGGGACCGCGACGGCGGGCTCTCATGCACTGCGGAGCGGAAGTCCCTCTTCTGGTTCCTGAGCGACGGGTCCGCATTCCAATAAGTAAGCATAATAAAGCAGTTTTTATGTATAAAAGCAAGCTTTTAAGTGGCAGATATGAACAAATTAGTGATTATGCTGAAACAATATCGAAAGACGTGCTCAAGAAAGGCGGATCGGGGAGGGTAACGGGAGGGCCGCCCGTTGGGCAGAAGGGGCGGCTGCCCGGAACGGCAGACGGCTCGGGGCTGAAAGGGAACGGCAGACTCGGGCTGTCCGGCTGGCTTCGGTCGGAAGACGGGCGGAGGGGGGGGCTCCGCTCCGCCCGACCGGAAAGGGCTACGGTCGGGCTGACAGGCCTGATCGGCCTGGGCGGGGAAACGATGGAGGCGGGAAGGCGGAAGAGTCCGGAGGTCGGCGGGCGGGGGTTTACTGCCGAAGGGCGGACAGGGCACGGCGGTCAGGGGCAGCCGAAGGGCGCGGCGGTCGCCTCCGAACGGAACCTTGACCCGTGAACTGCCCGGCGGGTCGGGCAAAATGGGAATTTGCACAATCGGTTGGGGTTATCGGATTTACAATTTCGAATATGTTGAGGGACTGTGTTCTTCCTGACGGGAGGGGACGCAGCTTCCCGAACGGCCTTTCCGGCACGGCTGCCCGGAGGTTCCGGCGGAAGCGCCTTCCGCTGGAGCCTCGCGGGCTCGTGGGGGATGCCGAAGAGTTCATGGGGGATCCTCCGGAGTTCGCGGCAGTTTCCGGGCCATGCGGCGTCCGGTCGTCCGCTCCGCTGGACACGGACAATGCTCTCCGGTTATTGTATGGATGATCGCTTTAGCCGCGTCCGTCCGGAGTCCGGAACTTCCGGAGTCCGGAACGTCCGGTCAGAACCGGTCGTTTACGGTTCAGCCAAGACAGGGCACCGGTCAGTTTTCGGCGCTCCGCCGTCGCCCAGTTGCCTTTTTGGGCTTCCATATCCTTTATGTTCCGGCTCTCCCGGGATTGAACGCCTTCATGAGACCTGACGCGCTGATGCGTCTATGCTTTAATGCGTCTATGCTTTAATGCGTCTATGCCCCGAACCCGAATATCTTTCATGTCCATGATGATCCGGACTCCGCCGGTTCCGTATTCCTGAAGCGTCGGTCTCCGAAAGCCCAGGAT
>JAISEQ010000092.1 GCA_031264045.1 Deltaproteobacteria bacterium | reverse complement strand
GGCCGCCGATACCCTTTCCGCGCCCCCAGCGGAACCGGCACCGCCCCTGGCCGACGATATCCATTCCGCGCCCGCCGCGGAACCTGCAGCGCCCCGGGCCGACGATATCCTTTCCGCGCCCTCCGCGGAACCGCCAGCGCCCCGGGCAGACGATATCCTTTCCGCGCCACCCGCAGTACCGGTAGCGCCCCGGGCAGACGATATCCTTTCCGCGCCCCCAGCGGTACCGGACGAGTCTCCTGCGGGGACCGGCGCTTCGGCACCTTCGGCGCGTCCGGGAGAGGCCGGGACTCCGGCTGGAGGCGCGCCTCCCGAAGCTTCCGAAGAGCCCCGGATTCCTGAGCCTGAGGAGCCCCCGGCAGGGGAGCAGTCCGCCGGGGCGGCCCCGGCCGAGGAGCCCGGCGGCGGGCGGGGAGGGGATCTCGCACCATGCGGCGGGTCCGGCGAGGGCGACGGGACCTTCGGCACTCCCCGTGTGGAACTGAGCCTCCCGGATCTGATCACCTTGACCGTTCCCCTCGGAAGCTCCCGGGGCCCCGGCGCGATAACCCGGCACCAGACCCTGGGACGCAGGTCCGGGAACGTGAGCATCCTGGACTTCAGCGGAAGGTACGCTTTTACGGAGAGAAGCATTCCCGTGAACCGGGGGCCCGTCGGCATGCTGCGCTTCGGGACGCATCCCGGCTTCACGAGGCTGTCGGTCAACTGGCTGGAGGGAAAGTCCCCGGAGAGCGCCGAGGCCGAGATCGCGTGCCGGGACGGGGAGGTGGCTGTCGCCTTCAGGCTCACGGGGGAGACGGCCCTCGCCAGCTTCCCCGGAGCCCCCGCGCGGGGGGCCGGGGCGGACGCTCCCGTGCCGGAGCCTCCCGCCCCCATTCCTCCGGAGCTTCCCGCCGGACCGGAGTCTCCTGCGGAATCCCTCTTCCCGGAGCTCGGGACGGGCGGGGAGCCGAGGCTGCCGGCCGCGGCTCCGGATACCGCCCCGGCCCCGGCAGTGCCGGGTCCCGGCGGCACGCCCCTTCTCCGGGGAGAGGAGGAGACCTCCGGGACAGCCTCTCTTCCCGAGGGCCGTCCAGCAGCCGAACCTGACGACGGCAAGCCCCGGTTCGCGGAGTCGGGGCCCGCTCTGCCCGACGAGCCGGAAGGCGGGGGTGCCCCTGAACCGGGAACGGTTCCGTCTGCCGGACCCTCCCCGTCCCCCGAAGCGGAACTTCCGCTCCCTCCGCCCGTCCTCCCGGCTTCGGGGGAGGCTCCGGAAGGAGGAAAGGACAATGGCGGGGCGGAGCCAGGGGCGTCGGAGGAGCCCGGGCTTCCCGATGGGCCATCGGCAGAGGCCGGTGCTTCCGAAGAGGCCGGGGAGACCGGCGAGGAGGCCCCGGAAGCCGGAGAAGGCGAGGAATCCGGAGCCGACGGAGATGACGCTCCCGGAGATGAGGGGGCCGGAGAAGGCGGGGGGCCGGCCCGTGAGTCCGGGGCCGTCCAGGGGGAGCCTTCGGACGCCGAACCCGCCCCCTACGCCGCCTGCTCCGGCAAGGGCTCCGGCGCCGGGACCTTCGGGGCCTTCTCGGGGAGCACGGACGCCGAGGGTCGGTTCGTCCTGGAGCTCCCCTTCAGGGGTACAGTCGGGACGTTCAGGGTTCTGAGCCAGGTGGGACTCTCCACCGGAAACGTCACTTTCGTCGATTTCCGGGGGAACTTCACCGCCCGCGTGACGGACGAGAGGCTTTCCGGCGGACCGGTGGGCCGGGTGCGGATAGCCCGCCACGAGGGCGCCACGAGGCTTTCCCTGAACTGGCGGGACGCCTCCGCCCCGGCCAGGGTCGTCTCCGAGGTCCTCTGCCGGAGAGGGGGCGTGGCCGTGAGGGTTGCCTTCGAGGGGGCGGCGGGGGAGAGGGACGGCGGTCTCCGCTAGAGGACGCCACGGGAACTTCGTGGCGGCCCGTCCGTCGGCCTTCAGCGGGGACGCCTGCGGGGGCCGCCCGGACCATGCCGTGAAGACGCGTCCGGGCAGCCTACGGGGAACGTCCGGCGGCGGGGACGGCCGGGGAGTCCGGTTCGCCGTCGCGGGAGACGCCACGGACGCCCCCTACCCTCTCCCTAACGCGATCCTGCCGTTTTTGACGCACCCGGCGAACTGCGGGGGATTTTCCCGCATTTGACCTCCCGGTTTCACGGGATATGGTCCGGGGGCCGCCGAACTCGGGCCGGGAGGCCCGATGCGGGGTCCCCGGCGCCCTGGAGACCGGATTCCCGGGGACGGCCGTCTGGGGGAGCGGGGGCCTGCCGCAGGCCTGGCGGCCGGGGGCGCTCCGGGTTTTCGGGGGGTTCTCGTCAACGGCGAGATTATTGACGATTCGTGATATAATCAGCGCTTCTTAAGACCGCTGTGCCGGGCGCGCGCCCTGGGATCCGGCGGGGGGACCGCTTCGGGCCCGCCGCCGTGCCCCCGTGGAAGCCCGGGACGTTTCGCCGCCACCGGCATGCGCCGGGGCGGCACTGGGAGAGCATCATGAGAAGCGATCTGATGAAGGCCGGGCTCACCCGGATCCCCCACCGGTCCCTCTTCAAGGCGGCGGGACTGACGGACGAGGAGCTCGCGAAGCCCATCGTGGGGATCGTGAACGCGCAGAACGACGTTATACCGGGACACATCCACCTTGACACCCTCTGCGAGGCCGTGAAGGCCGGCGTCCTGGCCCACGGGGGGACGCCCCTTGCCTTTCCCTCCATAGGGGTGTGCGACGGTATAGCCATGGGGCATGCGGGCATGCGCTACTCCCTGGTCTCCCGGGAGCACATTGCGGACTCCGTGGAAATCATGGCGACGGCGCACCCCTTCGACGCGCTCGTCATGATTCCCAACTGCGACAAGATAGTCCCCGGCATGATGATGGCGGCCCTGAGGCTCAACGTGCCGGCAGTCATCGTCTCCGGGGGTCCCATGCTCCCCAGCTGGCACGGCGGGCGGAAGGTCACGCTTTCCTCGGTTTTCGAGGCCGTGGGCAGATCGGCCGCGGGGAAGATAACCGAGTCCGAGCTCCTCGACGTCGAGAACACCGCGTGCCCCGGCTGCGGCAGCTGCGCCGGGATGTTCACCGCGAACTCCATGAACTGCATGATGGAGGCGGTAGGGCTGGCGCTGCCCGGCAACGGCACGGTGCCGGCCGTGCATGCCGGCCGGGTGAGGATGGCCAAGACGGCGGGGAAGATGGTGATGGAGCTTCTCGAGAGGAACGTCCGCCCCCGCGACATCGTGACGCCCGCGAGCCTTCTGAACGCGCTTGCCGCCGACATGGCGCTGGGCTGCTCCTCAAACACGGTCCTGCATCTCCTGGCCGTCGCCCACGAGGCGGGGCTGAAGATGGATCTCGCGACCATAAACGAAGTGAGCCGCAGGACGCCGCACCTGGTGAAGCTCTCGCCGGCGGGGGACGCCGCCCTGGCGGACCTGGACCGGGCCGGTGGCGTGCCCGCGGTGCTGAAGGAGCTGGAGGCCATGGGCCTCATCGACGGGTCCTGCATGACGGTCACCGGGAAGACCGTCTCCGAGAACCTGGCCCCGGTGAAGAACATGGACCCGGAGCTAGTGCGCTCCGGGGCCACGGCCTGGTCCCCCGACGGAGGGCTCGCCGTGCTCTGGGGGAATCTGGCCCCGGACGGCGCGGTGGTGAAGAGGGGGGCGGTTCTTCCGGAGATGATGCGGCACTCCGGCCCCGCGAGGGTCTTCGACAGCGAGGAGGACTGCACGCAGGCCCTCCTGGACGGCAAGATCAGTCCGGGCGACGTGATAGTCATCCGCTACGAGGGCCCCAAGGGCGGCCCCGGCATGAAGGAGATGCTCACCCCCACCGCGACCCTGGCGGGCATGGGTCTCGACAGCTCGGTGGCGCTCGTCACGGACGGAAGGTTCTCCGGGGCTTCCAGGGGGGCGTCCATAGGCCACATCTCTCCCGAGGCCGCCTCGGGAGGCCTCATCGGGCTGGTGCGTGAGGGCGACGTCATAGCCGTCGACATTCCCGCGAACACCCTGGAGCTGAAGGTGGACGCGGGCGAGATAGAGAGGCGCCGCGCCGTCTGGAAGCCGGTCGTCAAGGAGGTCCCCAGGGGGGTGCTGTCCCGGTACCGGAAGATCGTCGGTTCCGCCAGCACAGGGGCCGTGCTCCTGGACGAGTGAGGGCCGGGGCGGTTCCGGGGGAGGGCCCGGGCCCCTGCCGGCGGAGCTTCGGGCGGAACGGTCCCTTGGCGCCCGCCGGCGGCTCAGGCGGGGTTTCCCGGACGGGGCGGGAGACTGCGGGGCATCGGCCGCTTTCCCGGACCCGCGGCTTTTCCGGCGTCCCGGGAGAACGGCGGGAGGACCCGTGCGCCGTTAGAGCCGGGGGTCAGACGGCTTCCCGGGAGAACGGCGGAAGGACCCGTGCGCCGTTCAGGCCGGGGGTCAGACGGCATCCCGGGAGAGCGGCGGAAGGACCCGTGCGCCGTTCAGGCCGGGGGTCAGACGGCGTCCCGGGAGAGCGGCGGAAGGACCCGTGCGCCGTTCAGGCCGGGGGAGCCAGACGGCGTCCCGGGACGGGACACGGAGGAAACAGTGGATAACATCATCTGCACCATCAAGAGAGTCCGGACGGGAAACACCGTCTGGAAATGGGACGGCAAGTACCTGAGAATCGGCTGGTCGGGCGGAGTCGCCTGGACGTACGACGGGGAGACCGTAACGGGAGAATACCCGGCGGACGTGAGCTGCTGGAAGTGGGACGGCAAGATCCTGAGGACGGCGCACGCCGGGATGCACGTCTGGTCGTGGGACGGGGAGTCGATTACGGATGTCAGGAAGGGCGTCGTCGCCTGGAAGTTCGACGGCAGCTCGCTCAAGGAGCACCCGTCGGGCGAAACGGTCTGGACCGTGGACGGCGAGATACCCATCCCGATGCTTATCGTGGGCTGCATCATCATCGGCGGCTACTAGCCCGCCGGGCCCCGCTCCGGACAGCGTCCGCCGTCCGTCCCGAGTTCCGGAGGCCCCGCCGGAAGGCCGGGCACGGGACGGACTGTCAGACGAGCCAGCTTGGTCGCTTGCCGTCCGGACATGGGGGAGCTGCTCCCGAAAGGTTCTGCGGGCGAACCGCTCTTGTGTGCGATGACTGCGGTTCCGGTCGGAACTTCAGTGAACTTAAATCTCCCCCTTGCTTTCCCTGTCCCCCCTGCTGTCCCTGTCCCAGCCCCCCCTGCTGTCCCTGTCCCTGTTGTCGGCAGGGTCAGACAGCGCCCCGGCGTCACGGACCTGTGTCCCCGCGCGGGAGCGGCCGAAACGGCGGGAAAGGCGGTAAGGTTCTTCCTGAGGCATCCCCTCCTGATGCGGCATTCTGCTTCGCCGACGGGCAGCCAGACGGGTCCGACGGCAGCCCGGCAGTTCTATGCGCGACATCCCGACAGTTCTATGCCCGAAAGCCCGACGGTCGGGGCGGATTGCGCCGGATTCGGAGCGCTGGTATCATTAGTGCGGCTGTTGCTTAACCCTGTTTGGGATTCTGACGGAATGGCGTTGAAGCGCAACAGTTCCGAAGGACGATGTCGGGGAGAAGTGCCGGAGGGAGTCCGGCGGCGAATCCGGCGGGATCGTCCCGCGTTCAGATATCTGGGGATCGGCTGATCGGCCGACGGGGCCGTTTCCGGGTCGGAAGGTCACTGCCGCCCGTCTCCTGGTCCGGCAGGCGCGGAAGAAGGCACGGACCAATCGGATATATGCCCGGCGCGAAGTCATTATGACCGCCTCTCGGGATCCGGTGCCGTGCTTTTCCCGTCTTTTCGGCATAGCTGTCCTTATGCGAATCCCGGATGGGAAACGGGGCGACTGAGGTGATTCTCGATGCTCAAGAAGCCATGGCCTTGTGATTTTCGAATGCCCAGCGGTGATGTCGGGCGCGTTCCCGCAGGAGCTGCCGGAATCCTCCTGCTTGCGCTGGTTGCCGTCATTGCGGCGTTCCATCCGCCTCAGTTCTCCGATAACGCCTTTGGTTCCGGAAACGTCACGATCAGGCGCCACGGAAAGAATGCGGAGGACACCGGCAACTGGGACTGGGACGGCAGGATTCTGAAAAGAAGCGGCAGGAACGAAAACGACGAGGCCAACTGGGAGTTCGACGGCAGGATCCTGAAGAGGCTGGGGCGCGGTGACCGTGACGGCGGGAACTGGGAGTGGGACGGGAGGATTCTGAAGAGGTTCGGCAAAAGCGATAACGCCCCCGGCACCTGGGAATGGAACGGAAGGACGTTAAGAAAGCGGGGCAAAACCGACTGCGGCCGGTGCGGCTGGGAGTGGGAGTGGGACGGGAGAATTCTGAAGAAGTCCGGCAGGAGCGACTCCGCGCAGGGCAACTGGGAAGCCGACGGGGAAGTGCCCGTGCCTGTGCTCGCCATGGCGGCAGGCGCGCTCAGGTAGAGTTCGCGGGGGCAGGGGAGCATCCGTTCTCCGTTACGTTATGAAGACACTGAAGACTTTGAAGCTGTTTTCCGGAAGCTGGGAGGCGGCCGGCATTGTCAATCGCCGAGGTTCGGGGGGTCGAAAAGTTTAAAATGCGTTCCGTCATGAACCTGGGCGGTCCGGCGGAGTCGGCTTGGCATGATGATGCTGGCGAGTCTGATGAGGCTTGGAGCCGGACTGACCTGCCGAGGCCTGCGACCGATTCCGACTTCGGCTATATTTCGGAGACCGTCAGACCGTGCCGGGGATGTCCAGATGAAAAGCAATTGATACCCGTTCAAACATCGGATAACTCAAAAGGAAAATTTTCCATAAGCATTTTGATGTTTATTTTGATGAACATTGAATGTTTTAAATTACAGGATGAACAGAAGCAAAATATTAGATGTCTATAAACTTAGAGATAAGTATGTAATAGTCGAAGCAAACAGAATATAAGTTCAAAATATTCAAGCAATTGATTGAATTAGTGAATTTTGCTATCAGATAATTATCAAGATGTTGTTATTAGCATTATGAATTGTTGAAGAAATCAAAATATTATTTTAAGATGTTGATTGCAAAACAAAATTTTGGAAAATGTTAAATCTAATTTTATTCGGTGATAACCGTAGAAAATGACAAGAGATAGGGTTTTAGAAAACTTAATTGAGAATTTCTATATTTAGCCTGTCAACTGAATTATAAAGATGCTGTTAAGCAAAGCTGTCATATTTGCTTGACTTTCAAAATGAAACTGAATAGAATTGAAAATTGAACAGTAGATTAAATGTTGTTTGTGGGAAGTTCCGTCCAGGCATTCCGAACCTTGAATCTTCCCCGTTGGGAACTTGTCCGGCCTGAACTTCCTGAATGCGAAGGATTTGAGTGAAGGAAGAGGCTCGCGTTCTGATGTTGCATGTTATCAAGCGACCTTGTGTTGTTAGACTCGGAAAGCCGGTAGTTTTTTTGATTTTTCTAAAATTAAAACGACTGACGGCTATGTCGGACTTGCGCTTCCAGCTACCGTTCTGATAACTATGGGTTTAGTTGAAATTATTTCCATAAGTTGCTAAAGCGGATAATCCGGTCCTGTAAATCCCCTCAGGAGGCAAATCATGTCAACTGTATCGACATGCGTTAATGACAAGCCCATTTCCGACAGCAGAAAGGACTTTCTGAAAAACGAGACATACTCCAAAGGTCTTCTCAAGTTCATCACCAACGCCGAGACTCCGATCACAATCGGTATCCAGGGAGGCTGGGGCAGCGGCAAGACGAGCCTTATCAACTTGCTCAGGGAGGGTCTCTGTTCAATTGAAAAATTGGGAGAGGCTCCGCCGATTTCGGTGGTTGTTAACGCCTGGGAGTATTCACTGTTTACCTCGGATTCCAACGATGGAGAAGTAGTTGGAAATCTTTTGTCAGGTTTGCTGAGTGAAATTGATCAGAAGATCGTGGAGCTCGGTACAGACAGGACTGCAGCTGGTCTTCCTCAGGTGCCACCTCAGATCATTGCCAAGGCCCGTGACAAGGATTTCGGTCTTCAAAGGGCCATTGCCATTTCAAAATCCGTTGGCCTGGTAGGCATGCAGTTGGCCGCTTTGATCCGGGGCGGGAATGTGCCTGCTGATGCAAAACTCGGCATGGTCGCACCGGCGATTCCGGCATCTCTGGCCAGTATCGGAAGGGTACGCGAACTCAGGGAATCTCTGAACAGGGCCGTTCATGTAATCACTAATGAGACAGAATACAAGAGGTTCGTCTTCTTTATTGACGATTTGGACCGTGTTCAGCCGAAGACTGCTGTCGGGATTCTTGACGCATTTAAAAATATTTTTGAGATAGATAATTGTGTATTCGTACTGGCTATAGATTTTGAAGTGGTCGTTAAGGGTCTTGAGTCCAAGTTCGGAAAGGAGAAGCAGGGTAACGAGAGGGAATTCCGGCAGTATTTCGACAAGATAATTCAGGTGCCATTCACCATGCCTGTCGGCTCATACAGCAAACATCTCGGCAACCTCATCAGGAATAACATCAATTTGTTGGGTCTGGATCCTGACGAAAAATGGGTCATCAAAGATCTTGTGGACGTGGCTCTGCTTTCTACTGAGGGGGTACCCAGGTCAATCAAGCGGATCATCAATTCCATGTCGCTCATGTTGAGGATACACGAGGAGATTAGGGGAGCTGACCGGAGTCGGTCCAGTCTTAAGTTTACCAAAGGCAATGAGGAGATTTTCCTGAAGTTGGTTTTCATCATTGTCGCTATCCACATCAATTTCCCTGAAATTTGTCGTTGCCTGATGCTGGATCACAATTTCGCTAAATGGAATATGAATAATTGTAGAAATCTATTCGGTCTTACGGAAGACGATCTCTCAAAGTTATCCACCCATGATGACGGTAGCGAATCTGAAGCCTGGAAGAAGGTCCTGGCCTGCGTGTGTTCGAAAATCGGCTGGGTCAAGGATCGCGCTGTTTCCGTACTGAAGATTTTTCTGGCCCTTTCAGCAGTCCTGCAGACGGAGGACAGCGAGATTACGGAACAAAATTTTGAATTGCTTTCCGAAGCGCTGGACCTTGTTAGGGTTGTTTCGTTCGACTTGGACGAATCCAGGAACATTGACGAATCTGATGTCACTAATGACACCATTACGCACTTTATGAGGAAGATCCATCAGGTTTTAATGACGAAGGTTGAATGGGTAGGTTTGAAGAAACCGGGAGAGAGCTGTTATGCTGCATCTCCTGTAAAAAGGACAAGGACCTACTATTTGACTGCCTCGGAATTAGTCTCACCCTTCAAGGAAATGTGTTTTGAGTGGTATGAAAAAACCAATGGATTTTCCATTTGCGTTCAGGTTAAATCAGCAGGAAAAGGCAACTTTAGTGAAAATCAAACAAAACAGGTTGAACAAGAGGCACAAAAACGCTTGTCCTCTTACTCTTTTTCATCTTCATCAAAACCGATAGTTGAATTTGCATCTGATGGCTGGTTATATTTCACCTTTACAGACATGCCCAATAAAAATTTGTTATTGCAAGAATTTAACAAATTAGAAGCGCGGCTTATACCATCTATGATATCAGCTTTGGAATTATCCCGTGATGTGTTTAAAGATTTGGTGGCTCTAGTCAAATGACGGGAGTGGTTATTGATTTATTTTACAGTTGGTTTTTATGTTTAGAAAGATAACGTGTTTGAAGATTCTGAAGCTAAACAATATTGCGAATTATATTAAAGGTATGAGATATTTTTTTATATTCCGTTCAGATATTTCAGAGGAAAATCATCAGAGGCAAATATATGGCTCTACGCTGAAACGCGATCGCTGGGCAGGCGGGCACGTTGGGAGAGTCAGCCTGACTTTGATTCCTGATCTTAAAAACTATGGCAGTTTGTGAATTTTGTAAGTTTTCCAATCACAATTCCACCGTCTCTGTCCAGCTGATGCTCCACCTTCGAATTACAGAGTTGATAGTATGTTGAGCTTCATCAAGACATCAAGCCACTGACACAAGATATTGACATCAATGATGTTCGCTGGAGCCTCCCAGAGACCGTGACATCCCCCAAAAGAGATTGTGGAGCCAGAGACATGTTATCAACACAACGTAACCACCCCGGTCCATGATGGGAAAGGAAGCAAATCTGTTCAAGGTCAGAACAGGTCAACTTGCTGCGGGCGAACATGCCTTGTCAAGGAGATTTGTGACTTTGTTTTTGTGGAACATCTTTTGATGAGGCAAGAGTTGAACGGTAGGACTTTGAAGAGCATGCAGGCGAGGTTTTGAGGATGAAATGCCCTGTTGCGGGCCGGATTCCCGGAACCAGAACGAAGAGCGGGGAAGATGCAATGCATTGGCTGTCCTGCAATTCTGCGAACTGGGGTCAACTTAGTATCAGTTCATGTGATCGCAGGTCGGATTCACGGGAAGGCTTTGCAATCTTCTTTCAGGAGCACATGAATGGTGTCGGCGGTTGACTGTTAGGGATCAGAAGTAAAAATTTACATGGTGCAGGACTGTAAACGGCCAGGTGCATCGTGACTGATTTCGGAGTGTCAGATGGGAATCAGTATCGTTCTTAAGTTTCGGTTGCCCTTGTTCCGGTTGATGACATTTCCTGACGGATGCGCGTTGCCTGGTCGGCACATGCAACAGACTGACATGCGACATTCGTTCATCGACACGGAATCATTCCTGCCGAAATATAAAGGAGGAAGTGCCCAGAGGCATTAGCAACAGGGCGGCATGCCTCAGGAAGCGGGCCGAAGTCGACTAGCCGGGTGCCGGTGCCAGGAGTGTCAGCGGGTTGAATTCCTTGTTCGCGAGAATCATGCGGATGAAGTTGTTCATGTTCCGGAAGCCGTATGCCCTGCGAATCATAGCCTTGATCTTGGTGTTGAGTCCCTCGAGGTTCGCGGTATTGATGTGGTACCGGTAGTAGCTCAGTATCCCCACTGAGAATCTGGCAAGAGTTCCGGCCATCATCATCAGTTCACCGATGAAGGAGGCGTTCGCCTGGGGGATCCATACCTAGAGACAAGCCTTGGCGGTCTTGTAGTTGACCTGCCACCATATCTGCTTCAGGGACTCCTTCATCACGTATCCCGTTGTGAGAGGCGTGTTCTGCTGAAGCAGCCTGTCCAGTCTCTGTTTTCACGGCGGAAGTCATCGAGGTTCTCAGGGTTCTTCAGGAGGAGATACCGGCTTCCCCTGATCACGTCCTTTTCATCATCGGTGGCGTTGCGGAAGACGCTCCTCCTCAGCCGGTCAATCCTGCCGTCCATGAGTTTGACGACGTGGAAGTGGTCGAAGACCATGATGGCCTGGGGGATGTTGTCCCTCACGGCCTCCCGGAAAGCTGCTCCCATGTCAATGGCAACGGTCTCTATCCTCTTCTTCCTGTTCCCGAGGAACTCCCAAAACGGTATCAAAGCATCCTCGCCATTGCCCAGGCCGACGAAGATGACCTCCCCGGTATCGAGGTTCACCGCGATTGTGAAGAATCATTTCGTCTTGCCTATGTAGGTCTTATCGATGCCGATCCTCCTGACATTCTTGAACCTGTTCTTGGCTGATTTTTTTTGGATGTAGCTCTGGAGGATGCCGTTTGCCGTGTGCCAGCTGATCATCAGCCTCTTCGCGGCGTTCTCTATGCTCGTGCCCATCATGAGCTTTACCGCTTCGTTTGCGAAGCTTTTCGTGTACCTCTTCTTGGTATCTGCAAATCCCACGTTGATCTGCCTGATGATTCCGCACTTCTTGCACTCTACCTTGGGAACTTTGACATTGAGGAAAATGAACTTCTTCGTTTCCAAAGGCACCCCTTGAAACTTTCTGTATACAGAACCGCGTGTCACAACGTTGGCAGAACCGCAACAGGGGCAACGGATCATCTTTGGCTGAGCAATTAGGGAGTAGTGAATCTCATTTTTTAGAAAGGAAACCCTTCCGACCTGGGTAAAGCCAATGGTCCCCTGCATATGGTGCAACTCGCTTGTAGACATATCATATCTCCTTTCAAGGGGAAAATAGCCTGCTGTTAGATATGTCTGCATGATTTATGCCAAGATTCCTCAAAACAGCCGTCTGCCCGGCGATCGCGTTTCCGCGTCGATCCCTATATTTTGTATCAGGGCTCTGGGCTACCATGATCCGTGACCAGCAGGACCATCATCAGGGTTCAGAGCGGCATCCGCCGGCTCATGGATGCCTCTCTTATTGCCCGGAAACTCTCGAAAGGTGCTGGCGAGCTTCATCGGGTAGCTGGCAAGCCCTCCTCCGGGAGCCGAGGCTATCCCGTGAACAGACATATTTGAATCAATATCGCCTTTCTGTTAATATGGGAGAGCTTCAAAGGGGCCACTGCCCGGGAACATGGCGCTTCTGCCCCCTGGCGAAGAACTTCGTTTTCGGCATTCGGCCTGGCCTTCTGCCCTTCTAATTTTTGTCTCTCCGGGATCTGTCGGCAACATTGCCCCGGTGCCAAATCTAGACCGACAGCCCAGATCAACATCTGTTTCATAAACTGGGGATATTTGGTCCGATTCTTAAGAGGCCACGACCATTATGCCGACAAAATATTTCAACATCGCAGGTGTCTGTAATCCATCAAAACACTACATGCTTCCGGCGTTGGCCCGGCTACCGGATGTCAGCAAGATGATAGAGGGAGAATACTATTTCGTTCTCCATGCACCGCGCCAGTCAGGCAAAACCACATGCCTGATTGAGCTAACTGAACGAATAAATTCCGAGGGCAGGTATTACGCTATCAATTGCTCTCTGTCTTCTTTACAAAACATCGAAGAAACAGACTTAGCCATGAGCACGGTAGTTGACCAGATAGACACGGCACTTCGGAGTTCCGGTGTCGCCAAGCTAAAAAATCTGGCCTTCTCGTTCAGCAAAGAGCCCTACATGAACAGGCCCACAGCAAAAGTTCGGACAATGTTGAACGACATTTGCCTGTCGCTGGACAAGGAACTGGTAGTCTTCTTCGATGAGGCTGACTGCCTGCATGAAAACCCTCTTATTACGTTCCTTACACAGATAAGGGACGGCTATCTCTATCGTTACAATTTCCCGGAAACAGTGTTCCCAAGGGCGATGGCGCTTGTGGGAATGCGGAACATAAGGGATTATCGGCACAGAGTCAGGCCAGATGATCAGTCCGCACTGCTGGCCAGTCCTTTTAATGTGACAACTGAGTCGTTTTCTCTGGCCAATTTCAGCAAGGAGGAAATTGAGTCCCTCTACGGCCAGCACACGGCGGACACTGGACAGATCTTTGCGGGTGATGCCGTTGAGCGGGCCTGGTACTGGACCGAAGGGCAGCCCTGGCTGGTCAACGCTGTTGCACGCCATGTCATAGTTGACCAGTTCAAAGATGATTGCTCCAGGATTGTCACGGCAAATGAAATCGATGTAGCGGTCCATGATATGATGTTGCAAAACGTTACCCATTTCGACTCCATCGCTAATCGGCTCCGTGAACCGAGGGTCAGAAGAGTGATAGAGTCGGTCATTGTCGGGGCTGAATCCTTTCCAAATGGAGTATCGAGCGATGATGCAGGATACGTGGTTGATCTCGGAATCTTGCAAGCAGATTCCGCAAGAGAACATTACTGGCCAGCCAACCCTGTCTACACGGAGGTTATCGCAAGGTGCATGTCCAGGGCCATCCAGAAGGAGATACCCAAAGACTTTACCAACAAATGGATGGATGGAACAAGCATCGACATGAATGGCCTTCTTAAGGAATTTCAAACATACTGGCGCAAAAACAGTCAAGCTTTGAAGAAAAAGAGCAAATTCAGAAATCACGTGCTAGTCAACATTAGAGATGCTTTGGAATATTTAACACCTAAAAATGGCAGAGACAAGAACAAAGAAAATAACGACAAAATTTTAACAGAAGTAACTGATGAACTTGCTGACAATATCAGAAACGATCTCACTAATCTGGCCAACGAGGCATTCGTTCACCTCGTAATGTTTGCTTTCCTGCAGAGGGTCTTGAACGGCGGTGCAGTCATCAATAGAGATTTCGGCTTATTGAACAAACGATGTGATATCGTTGTGGAGTACAATGGGCTTCTTTATCCCCTGGAAATTAAAATCAAGGATAACAAGACTCTGAAAAAAAGCTACGAACAGCTGTATGGCTATATGGACATATCAGGTTCTCCAGTTGGCTGGCTTGTCGTTTTCGACAGGGATCTCAATAAATCCTGGAAAAAGAAAATCTTCAGGAGAAAGATAGATTACAAGGGAAAGACCATTCGTGTGATCGGCTGCTGACAGCAACGTCTGAATACCATGTCTTGATATCTCTTAAAATTTATTAAACAATATAATGTTTGCCAGTCAACAACTAATAAGTCATCTTTTGTTCTTAATGCGACAGAAATGTGATTAGTCTATAGTTAAAACATTGAATGATTCAATTTCTATCTCTTTCAATATTCCAGCGAAAACAGTTGGCGTTCGGTGGGCTTCATGAACATAGTCAATTTTCAGTGTCACATGCTGGCGGAGACCGGGGCGAATCCCGTTTCATCAGCTGATATCCGTTTAACCGGAAATGTCAAAGGTGACTTTCTGCGGAAAGCGTTCTAAGTTCTTCCTTTTTGAATGCATTGCCTTTTGAATGCATTGCCTTGGCCCGGACGGGAAAGGTCGGCGTTCTGCAGGCGGGTGCCGGGGCGGTCGGCCTTTGCCGAGCCCCTCGGCATGAAAACGGTCCGCCGGACTCCCGAACGGTTTTCGGGAGCCGGGTAAACAGGAGGGGCTATTTCCCTGCCGTCTCCGGCTTCCCGGATGCCGCCTGGCTCCCGGACTTTCCGTCCCCGCCCCCCCTGCGGTTCCCGATGCGGCTCACGCCCAGGATGATCAGGACCATGCCGGCAATTTCCAGGGGGCCGAGCCTCTCGCCAAGCAGGACGGCACCCATGACGAGCGTCATGATTGGACCCGACATGTTGTATACGGCAGCCCGGGAAGCTCCCAGAAGCGCTATTCCGGCGCTCATGGCGTAGATGGGCACCACGGTGGAGAAGACCGCCAGGAGTACTATGTAAAGGTAGGCCTTCCCGCTGAAGCCGGACAGGGCTCCGAATTCCCTCACGGCGCCGTAGTGGGCCAGCACCGATGCCGCCGACACCATCATGGTGACGGATATGAGCATGGGCATTCGCGACCTCCCGAACTGTCTGTCCACTCCGATCAGGTAGAAGGCGTAGAGGGCCGCGGAAAGGAAGACCAGCCCGCATCCCTTGTAGAAGCCGGGTCCGGGAGTTCCGAGATGCGGGGACATCATCATGAGGAGCCCCGCATACGACACTCCCAGCGCTGTCCATGTCCTCCCGCCAACGCGGGTTCCGGTCGCTGCGGCGTCTATCACGACCGTCATGGTGGGATAGAGGAAGAGAATCATCCTTCCCAGCGAGGCATCGATGTACCAGAGTCCCGCGAAGTCCAGAAAGGAGCACAGGTAGTACCCGAAGACGCCCAGGAGCACTATGGCGGCCCACTTGGCCGGAGGCAGATCCTGGGGCCTCCACCTGCCTCTAAGAGTGTTCGCGGCCAGTATGACGGCGAAGATGCCTCCCGCCAGGATCATCCTGAGACAGATGAGGGACAGGGGATCCATGCCCTCGCGGTAGGCCAGCTTGGCCAGGATGGTCTTGCCGGCGAAACAGAAAGCGGCGGTGACGGCGAGCGCCGCCCCCAGGCGGCTGTCGGCGGGTTGTGCCATGGAAGGGTCCGGGAAAGCTGCGGGCCCGCTTTCGGGGCCCCGGTTTCGAGGTCCGCAAGCTGGCGCGGGTGTGGAGGTTCGGGGCGGCCGGCTCCCCGGCACGGGAGACGGGGAGGAGCGGACAGCGTCCGGGGGGGGAGGAGAGGAGTCCCGCTGCGGATCTTCGGGGCGGCGGGGGGGCGGCGTGGTGGCGTGGCGGCGGGGAGGCGGGGAAGAGGAGGCGCGGACGGGGGAGGGGCGGGAGGTCCCCGGCCTGGGGGATTCCGTCGCCGTCCCGGTCGGGAGGCCGGTTCCGGGACGCCCTTGCCGGGAGGTCTTCCTTCTGGATGCCGGGCCGGCGGGACGGGGCGCCCGGGGCGGCGCCGGAGGATCAGGCCCGGAACGC
>JAISEQ010000084.1 GCA_031264045.1 Deltaproteobacteria bacterium | reverse complement strand
TCCGAGGTAGTGGTATTCCCGTACAAGCCGGTCCCATTGAGACTCCTCCGGAGTCTCATCCACCTTTTGGAGCAGTATGGATTCAAAAAAGTCATCAAGATCCCCTATTAGCGGGGTTTGTCATCGATGCATGCACAATCCATGGCATCTCCTTCGGAGTAGTCTTCCTAAATTCTCAGTATATGGATTTGAGCTTCAAGAGTCAACCCCTCAATAGATCATTGTAGTGTTAACAGTTAGCATATAATCTAGATGACTATAAGAGCTTGTTAAGATCACACATGGAATTCCCACACGAACTTTAGCTACTGAGCACTAGCCGACATCAAAGCGCAGGTCTCTGAAATGTCGGAGTACGGCCCGCTGCCGATGAACTGGCTTGCCGCAAATGCGAGACGAGGTCGGCCAGCTGATCGTGCCGAGAGCCTCAGAACGAGAATCTGACGCTCAGGCTGGAGGAGAGGGAGCCCCTGCGGCCGCCCGAGCCTTGGATGCCCAGCCGGACCTCCAGGGGGCTCCCGGGGGAGGCGACCGCGAGCCCCATCTCGCCTACGGCGGTGGAGCCGTTGAGCGTGGACGCGGGCAGATCATCCCCGCCGCAGCTGACGCGGGACTCGCCGTCGAGCTCGCGCTCCCAGTGGAGACCCGCGTAGCCCCCGACGGGCCCCGCCAGGCCGAAGTTGAGCCTCGCGCCGAGCTTCGTCCTGGAGGAGACGACGGGTCTCAGGACTACCCTGTCGTCCGATAGGATGAATTCGTACCCGTCGCGGCGCTTGAGGAAGTACTTGGCGGCAAGGTCCGGAGACGCGCCGGAGCCGCCCAGGGCGAGGACGTAGCCGGCCCCCGCGTGGAAGCCCCGGTAGCCGGCGCTCATGGCGTAGGACAGATCCGTGCCGTCGGGCGAGAAGCCGGGTGTCCTGAAGTCCGCCTATTTCCTCCCGAACCGGGCCGAGGCCTCGAAGTAGGCCCTGCCGGGGCCGTGCCCCCCCAACTCCGCCCTCGCGAAGACCCCGCCGCCTATGTAGGAGACGTCCCCCTCGCCGTGCACCGTCGGAAGGCCCGCGAAGTCGTTGTAGGAATCGAAGGATCCGTTGCCGAACTCGGCGAATGCCCAGGCGGTGAGAAGCCCGGGCGGCGTTTCGGTCGTTAAGGAGACGCCAGCATCGCCGGTGATGCCCTTAACGTCCACGTGCGATCCGGTCTGGGTGCGGCTCCTGCCGTAGCCGACCGCCGCGAAGGAAGCCAGGCCGTGGCCCGGGGCGGAGGCGGCGGTCGCCGCCGGGACGGCCTGCCCCTCGATGAAGTCCGTTCCCCGGTTCAGGAATGCTGCGGAGGCCAGGGGGAGCTCGGTCTGGACCTTGGCCTCTCGGCGGGGGGTGCGGGCGGTCACGGTGAACTCGTTGCCGGCAGGATCTGCCGAGTACTCCATCAGGTTGCGGGTAATGGCGAGGCTCGCACGCGACCAGTCAACGGGGGCGGAGCTGTCGAAGGCCCTAACCCTGTCGCCGACGGAGAAGACCTCCGGCCCCGTTATGCTCACGCGTATCCGGGTAGCGGCGTCCGGGCCGCCCAGCGCGACCCCCTCCAGGTCGCGGAAGCCTGCGCCCGGGTACTCGACGCGGTCGAGCACCAGGACGTTCCCGAGGGTCGAGTAGCCGGCCCCGTTCCTGCCGCCAGCGAGATCCACCGGGAAGGAAGGAGACATCTCGATCCGCCCGCAAAGGGTCACCGTGTTGCCTTTCGCCCGGACGAGGCCGGAATAGCCGCCCGTAAGCGATCTCGAAAGGGCGCTGTCACGGACGCCGATCCGGTTGCCCTCGGCGCCGCCCGATGCCGAATAGCCGCCAAGACCGTCCCCTGCCCGGCAGGCTCCGCCTCCTCGAAGCCCGAGAGGAAGACCTCCTTTAAGTCTGTGCCGCCAGTATCGGTTTTGCCGCCGTAGACGTCGCCGGCTATGTGCGTCTAGCCTTCCGGGCTTACGGCGTTGAGGACGGCACCGCCTGAACCGGAGCGTCCGCCTATGACGTCCCCGCCTATCTCCGACGTGCCTCCCAGCCTGACGGAGTTCAGATCTGCGCCGCCAGAATCTGAGCGGCCTACCAGGACGTCCCAGCCTATGTCCGACGCGCCGTCCAGCATGACGGAGTTCAGATCGGCTGTGCCCGAACCGGAGCTTCCGCCTATGACGTCCCCGCCTATGTGTTCGACGCGCCTCCCAGCCTGACGGAGTTCAGATCGGGTGTGCCCGAACCGGAGCGTCCGCCTATGACGTCCCCGCCTATGTCCGACGTGCCGCCCAGCCTGACGGAGTTCAGATCTGCGCCGCTAGAATCGGAGCGGCTTCCCATGACGTCGCCGGCCATACGTGTCGAGCCTTCCAGGCTTACGGCGTTGAGGACGGCACCGCCAGAACCGGAGCTACCGCCTACGCCCTCCCCCCCGGCGATGTACCTGCACACCCTGGCCAGGCCCTTCAGGAAGACCGGCTGCGCGAAGTCCCGCCCTTTCCTCTTTAGTCCCCTGCGGTCGTCTGAAGCGCGGTCGCAAGATATAACCGACAGGACCCGCCCCGTACGGTGTCCCTCTTTACGGATCCATGCAGCTTGAACCGGGAAGTGTAGCTGAAGGTGTTGCCGGGGCCCGAGGAGCGGACGTGCGGGGCGCCGTCAGGCGGCGGCTGTCCATCCTCCCCGCAAGCGGAGCCGGAGAGTCCCGGTGCCTGGACCGCGGCAAGGACAACTTCAAGGGCCAGGACAGCGGCCCGGCCAGGGACCGGAAAGGTTCGGACTGTGCATTTTCATGATTTGTCGTGTATTGATTTGCCCAAAGCATAATCCTGAGTTGTCACTGTATCTTTGAATTTTGATATTTGAATTCTGATATTTAATATTTTTCTTGAATTTTCTCTGAAGCCATAATTTTTCAGCGAATTGAATAAATGAATTCTGTTTGTCCCGCTCTTTTCATCAATGGATATTTTCCCAAGAATACCGGTATTCCGGCATAATTGCTCGAAAGAGAATTCATTGGCCTGAACATGCTCCTGTAGTGCTATAGGCCTCTGATGTGCAGTTTGCCCCAGGGAGCGTTTGCCGGCAGACCAGATTCGATCTGATCGGTAAGTTTAGAGGTTCCTGTGGCCTTCCAGGCACCCCTGACATCCTACTTGCCCAGGAGAGCCGCAGGTTCATCGCTGACGGGCAAGGTGGCATAGCCTAGAGCGGGGCAGGGTGGCTGAATCAGGAGTACGGCAAGAGGGCAGAGCCAGGAGGGGTGCTGGAGACGTTGCCGTAACTTGGGCATCGAGGAGACCAAAAACGGGAGCGGACAGTCAGTTTTGGACGGCGGCCCGGCAGTTCACGGACAAGACTGTCGTGAAAACAGGAAGGTGTGACTGTCAAATGAAGTACGGACCGGCTTGGGTCTTTCGGCCCGGCAGGCGAGATCTTGTCAGCTGCGGACTGCAGTGCTAAGATTTCCGGGAAAAAGCACCTGAACCCCGACTTTTCGTTTTTTCCTTCCGGACGTGAATCCGGCCCGGAAATCCCAGCCCGCGCCTTTCCCGACTCCTTGTTCCCTGATCGGCTGTTTCGGCCCGTCGCCCTCCCAGGCTTCCCGGTCGCTTCAGGCGGGACTGCCGACCTTCCTTCTCCCCTCCATCCAGTCGGCCGCGGAACCTGCGGCCCGCCCCGAGGAGCTCCCCGCACAGATGCCTTCCGATCCGGTCCGGCCCCGAGGAGGGCTGCCGGCGGAGATACGGCTGTCCGTAGCCCCCGCCGCCTCGCTAGCCGTCTGCGAGCTACTGCCGCTCGTGAGGCTTCTGAGGGTGGAGAACCGCTCGGGGGCTGCGCTCGCCCCCTGCGGGGCGGAACTGTCCGCGGAGCCCCCCGTCTTCCTCCCCTTCACCCTCCCGCTCCCCGGACTCGGTCCCATGGACGCCTACGAGGTGCCCGTTGAGCTCCTGAACCCGGTGCCGGACAGGTCCGTGCTCTCGGCCGTGAAGGCCCGGGGGCATCTCGAGATAAGGGCAGGGTTCGTCTGCGGCGGCTCGGCCCGGCCGGTGGCCAGGTCCGAGACCGAGCTCCTACCGCCCTGGACCTGGCCCGGTCTGGGGAGCGGGCAGGAGGCGTCCCTCGCCTACTTCGCGTGGTCGGGGAAGCCCCCGGCGCTGGTGGACCCCTTTTTCGGGAAGGCCCGCGGCGGCGGGCCCTCCGTCCCCCGCGAGCTCGCGGCAAGGGCCTGGAAGGCCGTCTGCCTCATGGGGCTCAAGCTTTCCGGACGTGCCGGTTCCGCGGAGGCCCCCCGCCCCGGCGAGCGGAGGATGGTACTGTCCCCCGAAGCCCTGATCGCCAGGGGGGAGGGCACGGCCCTGGACATGGCCGTCCTCTTCGCCGGCGTCTTCCTCGCGGCCGGGCTCGAGCCTTCCCTTGCCTTCGCGGGCCGCAGGCTCTTCGTCTGCCTGAACCCCAGGCCCCTCCGTGACCCCGTGCCCTGGCAGCCCGGCAGGGGCCGGGTGACCGCTTCCGCCGGCATGGGCTACACCGTGTGCTTCGATCCCGGTGGGGCGTTCTCCGCCGATGCGGCGGACGAGTTCGGCCAGGAGTTCTCGCGATCCAGTGCGGCAATCCAGAGCGGCGAGGTGGCGGGCGTGCTGGACTTCCGCTCCGCGCTCGCCTTCCGCAACCGGGCCGCCGGGGGTCCCCCGGAGCTTAGGTACCCTCAGGTGCCTTACCCCCAGCAGTCCGCGTCCTCCCCTCCGCAGTCCGCTGGCCCTGACGATCGCGGCACCAACGGTGACGGCGCCTCCGACGGAGGGTCCGGCACGGTGCCGTTCAGGGGGAGGATTCCTTTCCCGGACGTCCCGGACGTCATAATGATTGATCGTGACGGCTTCTCCCCGGCTTCCAGGCTGGAGGCCCCCCCCGCCGCCTGGGGCACGCCGCCGCCTGCGCCCCCTTCCTGGTCTCCCGACGCGCCGGTCCTGCCGCCGTCCCCCATGCCTGTCGCATCTTCCGGACGGCAGGCGGACGAGGCTTCTGCCGCGCCGTTCTCCACTCCGCCTCCCGCGTTCCCTCCGGCTCCCGAGCCCTCAGCACCTTCCGAGTCGCTTCCGCCTGCCGAGTTCCCTTCGCCACAAGAGTCATCTCCGCCTTCCGGGTACCATCAGTCTCCCGGCTCCCCCCCGTCGCCCCCTTCTTCAGCCGGAGGGCCGGACGCGGCCCTGACGACCGTCCTGCTCGAGGTCCGTGAGGACCAGCCGCCTCCCGAGCAACTGACCAAGTTCGAGACATGGAAGAGGCGGCTCCTGGATCTCTCTAACCGCAACAGCCTCCTGAACTTCCGTTCCGGAAGGATCATGGTGGACATCGTCTCACCGGATCTGCCCGGCCTGGAGGACCGACTGGCCTCGAGGAGGAAGTTCGACTTCGCGGCGGGGCTGGAAATCCTGGAGAAGCTCCCGGCCAGCCCCCAGGGCGATGTGGAGGTGTCGGCGGCCCTGATGCTTATAGCCGAGGCCAACCGCTCGAGGAACGT
Source organism: Deltaproteobacteria bacterium (assembly GCA_031264045.1). Classification (GTDB taxonomy): domain Bacteria; phylum Desulfobacterota; class Desulfarculia; order Adiutricales; family Adiutricaceae; genus JAIRZX01. Next base: position 3,785 of record JAISEQ010000084.1, on the reverse strand, counting down.
GCTTCTGGCCTGCTGCGGGGAGCAGGACCTGAACAGGCGGCTTCTGGCCCTGTACCGCCAGGCCCGCACGGCCCTGCAGGAGGGGGGGAGCAACATCCTCTTCATGGCCATAGGGTTCCTGGCGTGGACGGACGGGACGCTGGAGCGCCAGGCGCCGCTCATCCTGGTTCCCGTGACGCTCGCCAGGGGAACGGCGGGGAGCCGCTTCAGGCTGGAGGCGCTGGAGGACGAGACCCGCTTCAACCTGACCCTGGTGGAGAAGCTCCGCACCGAGCACTCGATAGGGAGCCTGGACGGCATGGCGTCCGTACTCCCCAGGGACGACAGGGGCCTGGACGTCGCGTCCATCCTGGACCGGACGGCGGGGGCGGTGTCGGGTCTCTCCGGATGGCGCGTGACCCAGAGGGTGACCTTGGGGCTCTTCAGCTTCTCGAAGCATCTCATGTGGAGGGATCTGTCGGACATCGAGGCCGAGGGGCGCGACCGCTCGAGCGACGTGCTGAACCTGCTCATAAACCGCGTCCCGCTCCCGGCCGGGGCGGAGCCCTTCATGACCCCGGACGTGCTGGACGATGAGCTTTCGCCTGCGGACGAGCACCTGCCCCTCCGGGCCGACTCCACCCAGCTCGCCGCAGTGATGCGCGCGGCCCGCGGCGGGTCCTTCGTGCTCATAGGCCCGCCCGGCACCGGCAAGAGCCAGACCATCGCGAACATGATAGCCCAGTGCGTGGCGGTCGGCATGACGGTGCTCTTCGTGGCCGAGAAGGCGGCCGCCCTGAACGTCGTGCACCGCCGTCTCCAGGCCCAGGGCCTGGGCGGCTTCTGCCTGGAGCTGCACTCCAACCGGACCGACAAGCTGGCCGTGGTGCGCCGCCTCCACGAAGAGGCTGCGTCGCCGGCCGGCGTCCCCTGGCCGGGGTGGATCACCTCCTCAAAGGGGGTGGCGAGGTCCAGGGAGGCGCTGAACGCCTACGCCAGGAGCGTCCATCGCGCTTCCCCCTCGGGAATGACGCCCTTCTCCGCCATGGGGGGGCTTCTGACCCGCTGGGGGAGCACCGACGTGGAGCTGGGCACCCCCGCGGCGGGCGGCGGGGTTCTCGATCTCTCCGCCGGGGCGCTGGAGAGGATGCTCGAGACCGCCGGCCGTCTCGGCTCCCTGTGCCGCGCCACCCGGGGCAAGGGCTCGCTCATGCGCTACCTGGGAGCTCCCGTCTGGACGCCCGAGTGGGAGGAGCGGCTCTGCGCGTCTGCGGCGAGGCTGGTCGAGCTCTCGTCCGGGCTGGACCTCTTCGGGAGCCGGATGGGGGCGCTCTCGGTTCCCGGCTTTTCCGGCACGCCACTCGCCTTCGCCGGGACGCTCGTCTCGCTCGCGGGGTTCCTGCCCTGGGCCGAGGGCGGCAGGCTCGCCTTCGTGGCGGACGGCCCCGGCTCGCGGGAGCGGGCCAGGATAGCGGAGGCGCTGAGGCTTCTGGAAGACGCCTCGGCGATAATGGCCGCCTTCGCGGGGGACGGTGGAGGGGGCATGGGGCGGCTCATGTCCCTTCTGGACTCCATGTCCGCGCTCGCGCCCGTGATTCTGGCGCGTGGGGGCTGGGACAGGAGCTCCCTGGACATCGGGGCGGTGGGCTTCATCGCTTCGGAGGCGTTGGCGGTGCCGGAGCTCATGCGGCCCGCCTGGGAGCTTTCGGAATCCGGCGGTGCCGAAGCCGACGCCGCCGTCGGCGAGGTGCCCCGCGCCCTGGATCTGCTCCGCGGCTACGCGGCCGCGGCCGGCGCCCTGGAAGGGAACTACTACATGGACCGGGCGCTCGCGCTCGATCTGAAGGGCCTGTCCGATCTCTGGGACTCCGCGGACGGCAGGTTCTTCCTCGCGGCCTGGCGGATCCGGCGGAGGGTGCGCGCGGCTCTCGCCTCGGCCATGACGCCAGGGGCCGGACGGAAGCTCTCCTCGCCCCGCTCTGAGCTGGAAGCCCTGGCGGAGTGCTCCCGCGCGGCGGCGGCCCTGGATGCCCTGCCGGCGCTCTCGGCCATCGGGCTCAGGCCGGGAGGCGGGGCCGTCTTCACAGGCCGAGCGAGCTCGCCTGAGGCCCTCTCGCGTTTTCGCGACGCTCTGGTCCGTCTCAGGACCGCCAGCCCGTCCTTCGCGGCGGCGACCGCCGCCATGGGCAACGCCGCCGTCCGCCTGCGGACACTCCTCGAGGCAGCCGATGCGCTCCACGCCGTTCTGGGCGGCAGATCCTCGTGGGGCCCCTGGGGCGACGCGGCCTCCAGGTCGGCTGACTCCATGCTGGAAGGGAAGATCCCCTTCGGATCGTCCTCCCCGGACGGGACGGTGGAGGGGGAGGGTTCCGGCCGGGACTGGGCGGTACGGGTGGCGGACGCGAAGAGGGCCGCGGACGCCTTCGCGCTCGAGGCAGCCGCCTTCATGGGGCTCATGGGCTGGGGGGGGGATCCAGGCGCACTCACTTTCGGGACCCTGGCGCGCGTCGCAGGGGACGCGCTGGAATTCCGCGACTCTCTGAACGGCTGCGTGGAATACCTGCGCCTCAGGGACGAGGCGGCCGGGATTGGGCTGGGTCCCTTCGCGGAGGCGCTGGAGAGCGGTGCCGTGGCCGAGGGCGAGGAGCAGGAGTCGGTCAGGCGCTCGGTCTGCGCCAGATTCGTGCGCCAGGCCATGAACAGGGACCCCTCGTCCCTGGGGACGACCCCCGCCGACCGGGGGAACAGTCTGGCGCTTTTCAGGAAGCATTACGAGGCGAAGCTTGCCGGCGCGGTCGGCCACGTGAGGGGGCTCATGCGCCCTCCGGGCTTCGCGGACGCGTTCCCGAGGCAGGAGATGCGGCTCCTGGAGAAGGAGTTCAACAAGAAGCGCAGGCACCTGCCGGTGAGGAGGCTCCTGGCCTCGCTGCCGGTGCTGGTCCGGACGCTCACGCCGTGCCTGCTCATGAGCCCTCAGTCGGTGGCCCAGTACCTGCCCGCCGACTGTGCCCCCTTCGATCTGGTGGTCTTCGACGAGGCTTCCCAGATCCCGTCCGCGGACGCAGTGGGCGCCCTCGCCAGGGGCAGGAGATCCGTGGTGGTGGGCGACCCCAAGCAGCTCCCGCCAACCGACTTCTTCGCGAAGAAGGTGGAAGTCGGGGAGGACCCGGACGAGGCCGACGAGGAGCCCCTGGAGAGCATCCTGGACGACTGCCTGGCCGCGGGGTTCCCCCGTGTGAGCCTCGGGTGGCACTACCGCTCGCGTTCCGAAAGCCTCATTTCGTTTTCCAACGGGCGCTACTACGGCGGGGGTCTGGTCACCTTCCCGTCCCCGGACGCCGCGGGGGGCGCCGTGAGCATGGTCAGGGTGGACGGCGTCTACGAAAGGGGGCAGGGGCGATCGAGGACCAACCCGATCGAGGCCGAGGCCGTGGCGGCGGAGGCGGTGAGGCTCCTCCGCTCGCCCGGGTCGTCGGCCCCGGGCTTCTCCGTGGGCGTTGTCACCTTCAACGCTCCCCAGCAGGAGCTCATCGAGAACCTCCTAGAGCGCGAGCGCCTGGCGGACCCCTCCCTCGAGCGCTTCTTCGACGATGCCCTGGAGGAGCCGGTGATTGTAAAGAACCTGGAGAACATCCAGGGGGACGAGCGCGGGCACGTCCTCTTCTCCGTGGGATACGGCCCCGATGAGCTGGGGAAGATGACCATGAACTTCGGGCCGCTGAACAAACCGGGCGGCGAGAGGCGGCTGAACGTCGCCATCACCCGGGCCCGCCTGGGCGTCAAGCTCTTCGCGTCGTTTTCCCCCG
>JAISEQ010000061.1 GCA_031264045.1 Deltaproteobacteria bacterium | reverse complement strand
CCTAAAAGTACCGACTCGGATACCCTCCCTTCTTTCTCCAGAGCTTCCCTGGCCTCCGGCGCACTAAAACGCTTGTTATATATTACCTCACCATCGCTGCCTAATTTGCCGATGCAGATTTGACGAGAAGTGGAATACTTTTTTACCTTATCCCAGAAAGATTCCTGGCGATAGACATAGGTGACGTCATTTGTCTTCCGATGATAGGTGAGGCTTGACATTTGGAGACTCCTCATTCTTCTCCTAGTAATGATACTATAGCTATATTATAGCTTGGTGTCATGCCTTTTTTTTCCGGGATTTTATATCTATTTTATCGAGTGGGAGACAAGACGAAAATCACCTCTTCCTATGGTAATGGCTATGGTATAACCTTTTATGCAGTGTTCGACACTAAACCATGTAAATTCTCAACTGATAGAAAGAACAGACCAGCTATACTTTTTTGGGATTTTGAGTTAATTTAACATCTTCCATTCATCGGGATGAGACGTTGGCTGATGCCGCGATGGAGTTCCCTGGGAAGTCAAGGTAATTATCGAAACCATGCTTCAAAAGCCATACCGTTTGCCCATGGTTAAAAGACTATCTGTATATTTCCAAGGTGGCTGATCTTCCGATCAGTGGAGCTGGGAAGTTGAAAATCACGGCGAATTGTCCGAATGGAAGGGAGAACGGACTCGCCCAGGAGCACTTAATGAATTCCGTGGGAATACGCATAGTGAATATATTGGTGAACTGCGGGAACTCCTCAGCTTTTGACAGGACTGGCAACATGTCCATCCCTTGGGCGGAAGAGTCAATACGGAACCGTAATAAGTCGGTGAGGCTAACATGGGAAGTTTACGTCCCCCAGTCAGAGGGTTCCGGGAGACAGACGATTGGTGAAGGCGTACCAGATATTATGGGGTGGCGACTGCCCAATCGCCTTTTTCGGACGCCGCCGACTCATCCATATTCTTCATCAGATATCCCTCGGCGACATATTAAGTGGGCTTCATGGATTGTGTTTCCAAGTTGAAGTTGAAGATGTAACAGCAGAATATTGGTTAGCTTCTGGATGCCTGCTGATGTAGTGACTTTTGAGTTGGCATAAGACATCGCTATTGCATCATTTAGAACCGTGTCTAATTCGTGGCTGCTCAGAATTATCTTTCAATGTCAAATAATTTTGTCAATGCCTCTCGTGCTTAAATTTATCAAAAAATCAAATTCTGAAACATCAATTACTAATATTTAATTATTGGCTGGCTACATTGATGACGAAACCGTAAAATGTCGGCGGAGCAACCCTGGACCGTTTGCTTCCCCCAGTCTGAGGATTCTGAGAGCCAGAGAATAAATGGAATCGTGCCAGATATATGGGTAGGTGACAGCACAGCCACTATTTCGTAAGATGCCGACTCATCCATTTCTTCATTAGAAATTCCTAGCCGACTTTTTACGGTTTCGTCATTGATGGCAGTCATCATTTTGTCATAAGCTCTTGATAACCGGACCCATGTCCGGTGGTGAGAAGTCGAGGAAACGGAAGCGCCGGAACGGCATTTCCGTGATCTCCTGTCAATTACAGTATCTTCATGGCTCGCTTCTCCACAAGTCTGTGCGAGGCATCTCCTGCCGGTCCCTAAGAGGGTCAGGCTTGTGGTTCCTCCGGCGAATTTTTTTGTTCAGCGTCATGGCACGGAATGTCCGTCATGCCCGTATGATGCTGCGCCTTCTAGTCGCTGAAGGTCACCGAGTCTAGTGCGGGCAGCCCGTATTTTTTAAAGATCGGGTTGTCCAGCGCGGTGTAGAGTCCCTCCTCCGCCTTCGCTGAAGGGTAGTAGCAGAAGAAGCTGAAAAGATAATTTCTGTCGCCGGCGATGAAGGAACGCATGACTCCGAATGTAGACTCGTGCCTGATTCTGTCCATGTTCTTGCCGGACACGCAGATTTCTCCGGCCCGGCGGCCTTTCCTTGCGATTGTCCTTTCTCCGTCGAAAGTGCCCCTGACGGACTCCGCTATCCTTTTCCCCAGACCGGACAGGTTATTCACGAGGCCAGTATCCTCTCTCTCGATCTGGCGGCCGTGAAGATTCAGGCAGGCGATGTCCATGTAAGCCGAACTTTCGCCATCGGCGTCAATGAAGCAGAAGCTGAAGAGGCGCTTGCCGGGGACCTCTGGGTTCGGGCTGAGCCAGATTCCCGGATCGAATGATGGGTGAAAGCGCATCGTGAACTTGGGATCCCCGGATCTCGGCATCCAGAGGCAGCTGTCGAAGGTCAGCCACCCCTTCGGTACGGGTGCTGTCGGGGTCAGGATGTTTTGACGTCTGGAGCGATCGAACAGTGCAGGACGGTTCATTTTTTCCGTTTTGCCTTAATGGTACGGTTCTGCAGGATGACTCCCATCCCGGTTGATTGACTCTGCATGTACCGGGAAGAGGGACGGGTTGCAGATCCGTGCGTTTGTTAGCGTCAGAATTCCGGTTCCGTGTTCGGCCATCTTACGGCGCTGCTGGATTGATTCTCGAGCAGGAATTTAGCTGGTTGTATTCTGGCCGATTTGGCTCCCAATTACCCATGAATAAATGCACCATAAAATTTAACAAATTTACTATATGCAACACTATTTTAGACATTATTTTATGCATTTTTCATTTTTTTAATTGATTTTTTGATTGATTATTTCTTGTATGTGTTATCCATTTATTACATTTTTTTTATCATTTTTTTTGTGTTTCCGACAATATTTTTATTCAATTTTTTAATCTTTCCCACATAATTTATTTTACTTTTCTTTAATTGTTTTAGCTCATGCAGAATTATGTTTCATCATTTTAATTATTTGAATTATTATTTAACTTTTTTAAATTTCTTTCCGCTATTGCTGAGGTGACGGACGGTCCTTCCGTGAATCGTAACGCCTTAATTGTTCAGGGCATGTTGGCTTCTTACAAAATTTCCAGTCGTCTATCTTTTCCCGGACAGATGCGGGAGGCTCCGGAATCGGGGATGCCCCGGTTGTCCGGTGATTCCGGAGTTCAGGAGCCCGCACCGGCGGCGGCCTCATGCCGGACCGTGTTCAGCTCTGAAGGCCGGGCCGGATGGCCCGTTCGGGCCGGGGGGAGGTTAGGCGGTTCCGGGCATGGCGGAGATCCGGAGCTTCGAGCGGGTTACGGCGTCATGATTTTGAGAAGGTTGAGTGACGGGGTTCTCGGGGAACTGGCCGCGGCGGCTCCGGAGGAGGCAGGCCTGCAGGGAATGGCCGCCGGGACTTCAGGACGTGCCGCGCACCTGAAATCAGCCGCGCGCAGCGGGGAACCGCCGAAACATTCCTGCCGGGCGGCCGCCGCTTCACGTTCCGGAGCCTGCCCGCCGTACCGCGGAGGCACTGAACTCCCAGCTCCTGGCGGTCATCCGGCGTCAGTCCCGCCGGCGTCCGCCCTCCGCGCCTCCGAGCCGCCGGAGGGCGGGGTGCGGGCGAGGATTCGGACTTCACCCGGCTCCCAGTGCGCGGCGCTTCCCGGTGAGGGCGAGCCTGGCTTCCGGAAGTTCCTCCCGTCCGGCCTTCCGCGGGATCCTGGCGGAAGAGGGCGGTCAGGTCCTTGGTCGGGCGCTCGGCTTCCTGGGCGGCCGGGTACGCGCGGCTGAATCCCGTGCGGCCCGGGCCCCGGTAATTTCCCGGTCGGCCCCGATCCAGGATCCATCCCCGTGGAGCCGGAACCCGGCACAGTTCCCCCGTGCGGGGGGAGAGGGGCCGGGCGGAAGGGTCGCGCGCCGACCTCGCCGGAGCGATGACCGGGAGGGGGGCCCCGGCGCCGGCGGCGCCGCGTCAGTCAGCGGCAGTTCCTTCCGCCCGGAAGCCGAACGTCAGCGAGTCCAGGGCGGGCAGGCCGCACTCCTTGAGCAGGGGGTTGACCAGCGGGGTGTAGCCGCCGTCCGAAGCCTCCCGGGACGGGTAGTAGCTCGTGAAGCTCACGACGAAGAGCATGTCGTCCGCGATGACGGCCCTGTAGATCCCGAACATGGCCTCCTCGATGTTCCCGGCCGTCCGCCTCGATCCGGAGAGGCGCGTTTCTGCCGCCTGCAGGCCGACGGCCAGGAAAGACCTGGTCCCCTCGATGGCTCCTCCGAAGGACTTCGCGATGGAACGTCCCAGGCCCGCCACGACGCCCTCCAGCCCTGTCCTGAATCTTGCCAGGCTCTCCGCAAGCAGGCGGGTGCAGCTGATGTCGAGCCTGGCGGACCTTCCGGTTGCCGGGTCGGCGAAAGAGAAGTCCTGCGCCCACTCGTCGGCGCTCTCGAGGAGCGGTGATGCGTCTCCCTGGACAAACGAGGGGTGGCGGCGCAACGTGAACCGGGGGGTCAGCCCGGGCAGCTCGAGCGCGCTGTGCAGGACGGGCCAGTCCTGGGGGCCGGGGGCGAACGGGACGAAGGCGGGAGGGCCAGCGGGAGTTGCGAAAAGGCTTGCGTGTGTCATTTCAGTGTCCTCAGCCGCGACGGCGGCCGTTTTGCCAAGGTTTCCGGCCCCGTCCGCAGGACGGGCGGGAAACCCGCGCGGTGTTCCGGATGCCGGATCGGGCGGGAGCCGCGGCGCCTGAAGCGCCGGGCCGAAAGCGTGGGGGCGCCGGACCGTCCATGCCCCCCGCGGCATGTCATGGCATTATCAAGATGTGTGCCATATTTGGAAACATCGATGCCTTTGCCAGCTTTCTTATTATAAATTATTTATACTGATTAAGGCTTGTTTAGCTTCTTTTATTTATAATTAATTTTCTTTAATTCCAATATATAGCGATGCCATATCTGGCACCCCTCACCTGGCGTCTCCCGGCTCCCTTCCTCAGGGCCTTGCCCTGGACGGGTAGCCCCGGTCCGCTGACCCGCACCTGCCCGCTCCCGGGCTTCCCCGGAACTGCGGTGCCGGCCGGGCTTCCCCGGAACTGCGGTGCCGGCCGGGCTTCCCCGGAACTGCGGTGCCGGCCGTGCTTCCCCGGAACTGCGGTGCCGGCCGTGCTTCCCCGGAACTGCGGTGCCGGCCGGCCGCCCCGGGACCGTGACGGGGAAGCCGTCGGACGGACGGCAGGGACGCGGGCCGCAGGTGGCCTCTCGGATTTCCTGCCGGGCGCTGCGGCAGGCGGGGCCCCTTAGCGCCGGCCGGTTTCGCCGGGATCCCGGTACGGCGGCTCTCGGAAGACGGCGGCACAGGGCCGCCGGGGAGGTGAATCCCGAACGGCTCCTGGACCGTCGGCTCCTTTCTCCGGTCCGGCCCGATCGTGCCTCGGCCAACGCGGGCGCCGTTCGCGGCCGCCATGCGGAAAAGGCCACCTCCCCGTTTCCGGGGAGGTGGCCTTTCGGATCCGGCCCGGCGGCTCGGGGCCGGGCGGGCGGCGGGGGCGGCGCGTTCCGGTGGACGGGCGGGCGCCAGAGGGCAGGTTCATGCCGGAGGCGCAGGGGCCGCGCGCCGCCCGGGAGCGTCCGCGTAAGGCTACATGATCGATCCCGCCGTGCCGACCGGGGCGGCTTTGAGGCTCCTCTCCTCGGAGGGGGCCTCGTAGGAGCCCAGCACGTGGCACCTGTCGGTCTCGCTGGAGAGCGCCTTCAGGCCCGCCTTCACCTTGTCGTCCTGGAAGTGGCCCTCCAGCTCGAGGAAGAAGATGTACTCCCAGGGAGTGGAGGGGTTCGGGCGGGAGTGGAGCCGGGTGAGGTTGACGCCGGAGGAGGCGAGGGGCTGGAGGCACTTGTAGAGGCTCCCCGAGTTGTGGGTCGCCGAGAACCACACGAGGGTCCTGTCGTTCCCGGTGGGGGGGGAGTCGTCGTGGGACATTATGAAGAAGCAGGTCTGGTTGTGCTGGATGTCCTGGATGTCCCCGCTCATGACGGTCAGGTTGTAGAAGGAGGCGAGCGCAGGGTGGCCTATCACGGCGACGGAGTCGTCCGCGAGCGCCAGGGAGGCCCCGGCCGCGGTGGACACGGTGGGTTTCAGCTCCACTCCCGGCATGTTCAGGGCCAGCCAGTTGCGGCACTGGGCCAGCGCCTGCGGGTGCGAGCTCACGGACTTGATGGAGGCCAGTTCCCCGTGGGCGCTCATGAGCGTGAGGTTCACCTTGAGGTTCAGCATGGCCTGGACCCTCAGATCGTTTTGGGTCATCAGATCGAGGGTCTGCCCCACTATGCCCTCCGTCGTGTTCTCGAAGGGGACCAGGGCGAACTCCGCCTCGTCCCCGGACGCCGCCCGGAAGACGTGGGCCAGGTCGTCGCAGGGGACGAAGAAGGCCAGGCGCCCGAACTGCTGGAGGGCGGCCGCGTGGCTGAAAGTGCCTGCCGGCCCCAGGAAGGCCACCTTGGTGGGCGCCTGGGCGGCGCGGCAGGCCTTGATGATCTCGGTGTAGACCGCGACCACCGCGTCCAGGGTGAGCCCTTCCCCGGGCTTCACCTTGTCGGTGAAGCGGGAAAGGACCTGTTTCTCCCTCGAGAGATCCATTATGGGGAGCGAGATCTTCTTCTTGAGCTTCCCGAGCTCGATGGCGGTCAGGGCCCTCTTCTGTATGAGCTCGAGTATCTGGTCGTCCAGCCCGTCTATCTGGGCGCGCAGCGGGGCCAGGGCCTCCCGGGCCTTGCTTCTTGCCTCGTCGTGGGACATGCTAATCCTCTCATTCTGCCGCGGCGGCGGCGGGGAACTCGGCGGCGGCGCCGGGCTTCAGGGTCGAGATCCTGCGGCCGAAGTGCGGGGCGAGCAGCTGGAGGGTGCCCATGAGCTCCCTGAAGGCATGGGGGGTCAGGGACTCCTCCCCGTCGCAGAGGGCGGTCTCGGGCGAGCAGTGGACCTCTATCATGAGCCCGTCGGCGCCCACCGCCAGGGCCGCCCGCGAGAGCGGGGCCACGTAGTGGGCCCTCCCCGAGGCGTGGCTCGGGTCAACTATGACCGGCAGGTGGCTCCTCTCCTTGATGGCGAGCACCGCGGACAGATCGAGCGTGTTGCGGGTCGCCGTCTCGAAGGTGCGGATGCCGCGCTCGCACAGGATCACCCTCTCGTTGCCGCCGGCCAGGAGGTACTCGGCCGAGCACAGGAACTCCTCGATGGTGTTCATGAGCCCGCGCTTCAGGAGCACGGGCTTCCTGGTCTTGGAGAGCCTCTTCAGGAGCGAGAAGTTCTGGGAGTTCCTGGCCCCTACCTGGAGGATGTCCGCGTACGACTCCACCAGGTCGATGTCCGTCGAGTCCATGACCTCGGTCACGATCCCGAGGCCCGTGAGCTCCCTGGCCTTGGAGAGCATCTTCAGCCCCTCCTCGGCCAGACCCTGGAAGCTGTAGGGCGAGCTCCTGGGCTTGAAGGCCCCCCCCCGGATGACGTGGGCCCCCGAGAGCTTCACGTCCCACGCGGTGCCCAGCATCTGCGGGTCGTGTTCCACGGAGCAGGGCCCGGCCATCACTATGAACTCCTCCCCGCCAATCTCGTACTCGCCCAGGCGTATCCGGGTGTTCTCGGGGTGGGTGATGCGGCTTGCCATTTTGTACGGGGGGAGCTTCTTGGGCGGCGCGGCCTGCGCCGCCTGCTCTGGTGCAGCGGACATGGGGGTTAGCCTCCTGGCGCGGGGAGCCCGCCCGGGGCGGATCCGGCGCTCGGTTGCCCCGGACCCTTGCGGGGCTCCGGGGAGAGGTGGGAACGGTAAGGCTCGAATGGCCCGGGAGAGGCGCCGCGGCCCGGAAAGGCCGGGAGGGCAGGGCGGCCCGGGAAGTGCGGGAGAGTCGCGGGCTTGGGACAGGACGGCCGGAAAGGCCGGGAATGCCTGGGACCGGGGCGGGGGGCGCCCCGGCAAAAAAAAAGCCGCCGGCGGTTTTGAGCTCCGCAGGCGGCCTTTGAGATCCTTTCGGTTCAGACCCTTGCCGTCATGCGGAACCCCTCCCGGAGGCGTAAAAGCCCCAAAAGCCCTTAAAGAAGAAAAACCCGCCGAAGCCGCTTCCGGCGGTCCTGGCGGGGGGGGGAGGGGCCGCGACGCTGGCGCGGAGGGCCGCGGCGGTATGGATTTCAGCGCGTCCGGCGGTCATGGCGTTGCGTTCTCCCGTGCCCCGGGGCTGGGGCGTCCCTGTTTTCCGGTCATCGGAAGCAGGTCCGTTCAGGATGATATCACCCGGAACGATTTTGTCAAGCCTTTTTGGAGTATCAAGGAGTGATCCCCGGACAGGAAGTTTCCGGGGGGGTCCGGCCCCGGCCGGGCGCTCAGGGCTCGGACGGCCCTCCGCCGGGATTCGGGCCCCGTCCCCAGCCCCGCCTTGAGGATCTGGCCCGGACCTTTCCGCTTTCGGCTCCGGGAGCTGCCGGCAGTCCTGCCCCGGCGGGCCCGCGGCCGGGGCCGTCCCGTCTCCCGGAGCGGGAGTGAGGGGCTCCGGTTCGGGGGACCGGGGACGGCGGTTCAGGCCGGCGCGGCCGTGCGCCGTCCCGAGGAGGCGCAGGGGTCCCGGCTCCTGCGGGCCGGGAGGATCCGCGCCGTCCCCCTGCATCGGGCCGGCCCCGGCATCAGGCCGCCCCCGGCTCGGGCCGCCTCGGATCCCTACGGGGTCCCGGCGGCAGGGGCAGCTGGCGGGGCGGTCGGGGGGCTCGCCGAAGGCGGCGCCTCGGGGGCGGGGGGCGCGGTCGGCGATGCCGGGGAGGGGGGAGGCACCGACGCCGCGGGCGGCGGGGTCTGGCCTGTCGATGCGGGCGACCGGGGAGGGGGGCCGGGGGGCGGGGAGCCCGGCGGTCGTCGGTCGGGGGACTGGTAGGCCGGGATG
>JAISEQ010000058.1 GCA_031264045.1 Deltaproteobacteria bacterium | reverse complement strand
CCGGGCGGTCTTGCGGTCATTAAGACGCCCTCCGGGGCCGCTGATGCCGCCGCGAGCGCGGGGAGGAGAAGGGGGGGGATGCGGGGACGCTCCGCGCCGCCTTTCCGGCGTCCTCGCGGGGGAGTTCTCCGCAGTGTCGGCGGGGGGGCAAAGAGGCGAAACGGCCTCCCGGAAGGCCTCTTGAAGGCCTTCGGGAGGCCGGACAAGCGATACGGAAGCAGACAAGCGATACGGAAGCAATTGATCAGGAAATGCGGTTAAAATCTTGAAAATAAGGAAATGGATACCTCGTCTTAAGGGCCGGTGCCGAGGGGCCGGAGTTCCGGGGGGCGGCACGGGAATACTCCGTGGACCGCTGGGCACCTGCCGTGACATACCCCCGATTCCCCCGGGCGGGGTGCTCTCGGGGGGAGGGACCTTAGAGCTCGGCGGCCTCGCCTGCGGCTTCGGGGGCGGCTATCTCCACCTGGTCCACCTTGCGGTCGTCCGCCTCCCTCACGAGGAAGACCCGCTCGCCGAAGGGGATCTCCTCGCCCTTTAGGGGCACGCGGCCCAGCTGGTGGGTGAGGAAGCCGCCCAGCGTCTCGTAGTTGCCCTCGGGTATGGCGAGCTGCAGGCGGTCGTTAAGATCCGAGATGCTGGCCTGGACGGTCGCGAGGAAAACTCCGGGAGAGAGCACCTTTATGTCCGCCACCTCCTCGGTGTCGTACTCGTCGTGGATGTCGCCCACGATCTCCTCGATTATGTCCTCCATGGTGACCAGCCCGGCGGTCCCGCCGTACTCGTCCAGGACCACCGCCAGGTGGCTCTTGCGGTGCCGGAGTTCGCTCAGCAGATCCCCTATCTTCTTGGTGCCGTGGACCAGCGCCACGGGCCTCACGATCTCCGAGGGTAGCGGCGCGGACAGATCGCTCGCCCAGTAGCCCAGAAGATCCTTCACCACCACCATGCCCACTATGTGGTCTAGGTCCCCCTCGTAGACGGGCAGCCTGGAGTAGCCCTCCGTCAGGGCCGCGTCTATGATGCCGCCGATGGTGGCCCCCCTCTCCACTCCGCACACGTCTATGCGCGGCGTCATTATCTTGCGGGCTACCGTGTCGTCGAACTCGAAGATGCTGTGGATCATGTCGCCGGAGCGTTTGGTGAGGGCGCCGTTGTCCAGGAGCCCGGAGATCTCCTCTTCGATCTCGGTGGGGGAAAGGGAATTCCTGCGGAAAGGCCTCATCAGGAGCGCAAGAATTCCCTTTTTTGACGTGCCTTCTTCCAAGCGGAGCTCCTTTGGAACGGGGTGGATCACAGTCCCGCGTGCCGCGGGCTCTGCAGGCCCGGGCAGCGGGGGCGGGTCCCCCGGTCGGGAGGGGGGACGGCTGCGGCAGTTCCCGTCGGGGGTTCCGGGGCCGCCGGCGGCGGAAGGCGGGAGACGGAAGACGTTCCGAACGATCCCCTGCCCGTCCGTCCGGGGTGCCTGTGCCGGGGATTGTACCACATGACGGGCGGGATCGAAGCCGGAACCGGGGTGCCCGCCTCACGGGAGGCAGCGTGGCAGACGGTCCGCCCTCGGTCGGGACCGTATCGGGTTTTCCGGCCGGTCACTGGATGCTCGCGGCCCCGTGAGCGCAGGACGCCCGACTCCGGGGAGCGGCGCGGGGGGGTGCGTCCGGGGGGCTCCGGTCGTCCCGGAAGGGGCGGGGAACATTCAGGGGGGATCGGGCGGCCCGGGATTGCCGGTGACCGTCTTCCGACGGGGGGGAGCATGGCGGGAGGCCGACCGTCCTGGAAGACGCCGCCTCCGGAGGCGGAGGCCGGGCTCTCCGCCCCACCGCGTCCCGGCCAGGAGCGCCAGCGGGGCTCTAGAGGTCGTCCTCGCCGGGCAGGTTGGTCTGGCCGGGGCCGCGCTGGACGGCCGCGAAGGGTTCGCCCTGGAAGTCCATGGGGTCCACCCCGTAGGCGCGGCACTTGATGATGAACTCCTCGGGGGAGAGCTCCAGGACGGCGCTCGCGGTCTCCACGTCTCCCTGGTGGCAGGAGAGCGACTTGGACAGGTACACGCTCTCGGCCTCGGAGAGAAGGGAGTCCTCTGTGACCTCCCCGTGCTTGAAGACCTCCGGGGCGAGGCGGAGGTGAAGGGGAAGGACGTCCATCACTATGTGCCCGCTCTGGGAGAAGCGGGCCAGTATGGCCGCCTCGGCCTTCAGTTCCGAGAGGTTGCCGGGCCAGGGGTATGCCCGCAGGCACTCCATGGCCGAGGGGTCTATGCCCTTGAAGCCCATGCCGAGCTGGCGGGCGGCCTTGGCCACGTACTCGTTCGCCAGGTACTCTATATCGTAGCGCATCTCCCGGAGGGGGGGGAGGGCGAGGTTTATCTTCGTGAGCCTCGCGTATAGGTCCTCGCGGAAGAGTCCGTTCTCGACGCGCTCGAGGAGGTTCGCGGAAGACGAGCTTATGAAGCGCACCGCGACGTTTCGGGCGTGCCGCGACCCGATGGGGTAGATGAGCCCCTCCTCCAGGGCCATGAGGACGCTCCTCTGGGCGGTCATGGAGAGGTACTCTATGTGACGCAGGAAGATGGAGCCGTTGTCGGCGAGGCTCATGAGCCCCGTCTGGTTGTCGTCGGTCCCGGACTCCTGGCCGAAGAGGATGCGGTCCATCTGGGCGGGCTGGAGATCCGAGAGGGTGACCTTTATGAAGCGGCCGTTCCTCTGGGCGCTCTGGAGGTGGATGTGGCGGGCGAGGCTGGTCTTGTCGGTGCCGGGCTCGCCGGTTATGAAGATGGGCTCGTGGTTCTGGGCCACGTGGGAGGCCGTGGAGTAGACTATCCTGACCTTCAGGTCCCTGCTGGCTATGTCGGCCGCTGGATCCGTCGAGCTGTCCTGGATCTGGCGGGCGTTCTCCCGGTCGGCCCCGGCTATGATGTTCTCCAGGAATGGGCTCATGAGCTGGCCCAGGGCGGCGAGGAAGCTCAGGTCCTGCTCGTCTACGTCGCGGTTCTGGTTCTCCAGGTACAGGAGCCCCATCTGGGAGGAGTCCC
>JAISEQ010000465.1 GCA_031264045.1 Deltaproteobacteria bacterium | reverse complement strand
CTCCTGGGCGTGAACCAGTACGTGCAGATGGTCACCAAGGGCGCGGTCCTGTTCGCGGCCGTGGCCTTCGACTGCCTCCAGAAGAGCGGAGCCCTCGGGGAGTTCAAGAAGAGCCTCGCCAGGAAGTTCGCCGGTTCCTGAGACGGACCGGGGACGGCGTCCCGCCGGGACGTCCTCACGGGGCCGCCCCGGCCCTGCCGGGAGGCCGGGCCCCCGCTTCCCAGGCGGGCCCGGCGGCAGTATCCTGTCGGCTGGGCGATTTCCTCAGGACCGTCCCGGCTGACCGTGTCCGGAAGATCCGGTTCGCTGCCGAAGTTCCGGCTCTGGGCCAATGAGCCTGTCGAGGGTCCGAGATGAGGTCCGGTGCTCGAGACGGGGCGCAGTTCCAGAGACGGAGCCAGGTCGAGACGGTTCCCAGTTCCAGAGACGGGGCCAGGTCGAGACGGGTTTCTGGGTTCAGGTCCTCCCCGGGAGCGGGAAATCCGCCGGAGGCTTCCGCGGGCGCTCTTCGGGGGCGGGGGCGGCCGGCGGATCCCCGGCCGGCGCAGGGCGCCTTGCCGGTCCTGAGGAAATCCTCCGGCCCTGCGGCAGCTGGCCGTTCCCGGTCAGCTTCCCGCAGCCTCCCCGTTTTGGGCCGCCGGGACCTGGAACGCCGGCCCGAGGAAGAGGATGCCGGTCCCGGATCCAAGGCCCGCACGAAGCCCCTCCGGCGGGGAAGGCCGCAGGCCCGCCTGCGCTAGGGAGGAAACATGTTCGACATCACGGCCCTGGGGGAGATTCTGATCGACTTCACCCCCGGAGGCGAGACCCCGGACGGGGCCAAGATTTTCATACGGAACCCCGGAGGTGCGCCCGCGAACCTCCTGTGCCAGGCGTCCGAGTGCGGCGCGAAGACGGCCTTCATCGGGAAGGCGGGGAGGGACCAGTTCGGGGCGTACCTGAAGGAGGCCGTGGAGAGCCACGGGGTGGACTGCTCCGGCATGCGCTTCGACCGGCAGGTGGGGACGACCCTGGCCTTCGTGCATCTGGGCGAGGGGGGGGAGCGGAGCTTCAGTTTCTACCGGGACCCCGGAGCGGACGTGACCCTGGCGCCGGGGGAGGTGGACATGGGGATCGTCGGCGGCTCCAGGATCTTCCATTTCGGGTCGCTCTCGCTCACCCATCAGAGCTCCAGGGCGGCGACCCTCGCGGCCTTGGGGGAGGCCGGCATGCGGGGGCTCACGGTGAGCCTCGATCCCAACTGGAGGCCCCTTCTCTGGGAAGGCCCCTGGGCCTTCAGGGAGCAGGTGCTGCCCCTTCTGGACCGGGTGGACATTCTCAAGGTCTCCTGCGCCGAGGCCGAGATACTCTCGGGGATCCCCGGCGGCACGTTCGAGGCCGCGAGGGCCCTCGCGGCCATGGGGCCGAGGGTGGTCCTGGTGTCCCTGGGCCATCTGGGGGCGAGGATGCTCGCTCCCGGCACGGAGGCGTTCTGCCCCCCCTACCCGGTGGATCCCGTGGACACCACCGGGGCGGGCGACTCCTTCCACGGGACGTTCCTGGCCTCCCTGTGCCTCGCCGGGAAGGATCTCTGGGATCACCCGCCCGACGACTGGAAGAGGTTCCTGGCCCTGGGGTCGGCCGCCGGGTCCCTGGCCTGCACCCGCAAGGGCGGCATGGGCGCGGCCGGACCCTTCGGGGATACTGCAAGGGCGGCGGCGGAACTGATTTCCCAGGTCGTGTCGCACGGGTAGTCCCCCGGAGTGGGGGTCGGGAGCCCGGGGGTCTCGCCCGCGCGGCCCGGTGCCCCGCTTCCGGATAATCCGGCAGCCAGCCCGCTCCCCCGGGGATGCGTGAAGCTTCGGAAGCCCGGCCCTCACCGTCCGGAGCAGTCCGGGGGAGGCGGTCCGATGGGGGAAACGGGAGGGTTTCAGGCGGATTCCGGCCGGTCGGGTTCCCGGCCGGGACGCCCCGGCGACTTGCGGGGACAGGCCGCACGGCGCCGGGGCAGGGCCGGGCGATGCGGGAGGACATGTGCTCCCCCCCGGCCCGTCCCGCCGGATCGGCTTCCGGCCCGCCTCCGGGCGGGCCGGGGGCCGCCGCGCCGGTCCCTGTTGCGGCTCTTGACCGGGGAGCGTTCCGGGACGCCGCCCGTCGTCCGCCGGTTTGAGGGCCGGGGCTTCCGCCGCGGGGCGGGTGAACGGCATTTCGGCCGGTCGTGTCCGCCGTCCCCTTCCGCCGGGAGCACCCGCCGGTAAGGGAGCGGCGCGTGAAGCCTCTCCGGCTGATCCGCGGGACCCGTCCCGCGCTAATCCGCCCTTTCCGGGATCGTCCGGTCCTTCCGCAGCCTCGCCGCCCGCCCGTCTGTCGGCCCGCGTGTCCGGCCGCAACGTCCTGCCCGCGACCCGCCACGGGGCGCGGGGCAGCAGGGAGCCGTTCCTATGGCCATGAGCGCCATGGATGTCAAAAGGCACAATCGAGTGGAGCTGTTCAGGGCGGTCCTGAAGAAGGGCCGCGCGGGGAGGGGGGAGCTCGCCTCCGAGCTGGGACTGAGCCTGCCCACGGTGGCCGGGCTGGTCCGCGAGCTCTCCGGGCTGGGGGTGGTGGAGGGGGCCGGCGAGCTGCCCTCCACTGGGGGACGCAGGGCCTCGGCGGTGGCGGCGGTCCCGGACGCCCGCTTCGCGGTGGGGGTGGACGTGACCCGGAACCACCTGTCCATGGCGGTGGTGAACCTGAAGGGCGAGATGAAGGCCCACGAGAGGCCGGCGGTGAAGTTCGCGCCGACGGAGGAGTGGAGGCGGCGGGCGGGGGAGACAGTGGCGGGCTTCATGGATAGGGCGGGAGCTCCGCCGGGGCTTTGCTGCGGGGTGGGGATCTCGCTTCCAGGCATAATCTCCGAGGACGGGAAGAAGCTCCTGCGGTCGCACATGCTGGACATAAGGAGGCCGGCCGGGATTGTCCTTCCCCTGGACGCGGGGCTTCCCCAGAGGCTCTTCAACGACGCGTCGGCGGGCTGCCTGACCGAGCTGTGGGGCGAGGACGAGCCCGGCAGCTTCTTCTACCTGTCCCTCTCCAACAGCGTGGGGGGCGCCCTGGTGATAGACGGCCGCATGGTCGCCGGCGACAACCAGAGGGCCGGGGAGGCGGGCCACGTGTGCCTGCGCCCGGGAGGGTCCCGGTGCTACTGCGGCAAGTACGGGCACTTCGACGCCTTCGGAAGCGCCCTGAAGCTCGCGGATCCGGCGGGAGGCCGCCTGGAGGACTTCTTCGCGAGGGCAGAGGCGGGGGAGAGGGCTTTCGCGAGGGCGCTCTCATCGTATCTCGCGAGCCTCGCCTTGATGGCCGTGAACCTCCGTATGCTCCTGGACTGCGGGATTGTCCTGGGAGGCTACGTGGGTGGCTTCCTGGGCCCGCACCTTCCGAGGCTCCGGGCCAGGGCTGCGTCACTGGACGCCTTCCAGGGGACAGCGGACTACCTGAGGCTTTCAAGAAGGAAGATGGAGGGCGCGGCCGCGGGAGCCGCGCTTCACTTCATAGAGGAGTTCATCCGGGGGCTGTGACGGGGAGCTGGAGCCGTCCTGCCCGACGGTCCTGCGGTATGCCCGAAGGTCCTGCGTCCGGGCCGGCGGTGGCCCCGGCACCCCGCGTGCGGACCGGGTCGGCGGCGGCGGGCCTATGCTCCGGGGTCCCGGGGCGGACGGATGTCCTGTCCGCGCGGCGGGGTTGAGGCCGGGGAGGCTTCGGCGGCGGCTGGGTTTGTGACCTGTCCGGCATGACAACTGGGGTTTGGGCGGGGTCTGGTCAGGCAATGGCGGCGGTTGGGGCTGGGTCAGGGTCTGGTCCGGCAATGGCGGCGGCGGCACGGGCTTGGGTAGGGGCTGGGTCTGGTCCGGCAATGGTAGCGGCACGGGGTTGTGGTAGGGGCTGGGTCTGGTCCGGCAATGACAGCGGCACGGGGTTGTGGTTGGGGCTGGGTCTGGTCCGGCAATGACAGCGGCACGGGGTTGTGGTAGGGGCTGGGTCTGGTCCGGCAATGACAGCGGCACGGGGTTGTGGTTGGGGCTGGGTCTGGTCCGGCAATGACAGCGGCACGGGGT
>JAISEQ010000445.1 GCA_031264045.1 Deltaproteobacteria bacterium | reverse complement strand
CGGCATCCAGGCCGTCGAAAGGCCCAACGGATACGTCAGGACCAGGACAGGGACCATCATCAGGGGCAAGAAAAGCACCTGCGAGCGCCACGGTACGACGACCAACCTGTTCGCCGCAGTGGATATCAAGAAAGGAAAGGCGTGGACCAAGACTTACGACCGGAAGAGGCGGGTTGAGTTTGTCAAATTCATGGATTATGTGGTGAAGTCGGTTTTTGGCGCGAGCGATCCGGACAACGGAATCAAGCTTCACGTTGTCCTCGACAACTACTGCACCCATAAGGGATGCGAGGAGTGGCTCGCCGACCACAAGAACGTCTTCATGCACTTCACCCCGACTGACGCAAGCTGGCTGAACCTGGAGGAAGTGTTCTTCGGTAAGCTCCAGCGCAAGCTCCTTAAGAATAGAAATTTTAAATCAAAACGGGAGATGCTCCAAGCCATAAGGGATTTCGTGAAGGTTCACAACACAAACGGTATACCGTACCGTTGACGGAAGAGGGAGGTGAAGGGGACACAGCTCAGGAAAATACCCACGAACTTTTGCGATTAATTAGTATTTCAAGGACGGAAAATAATATGCAAGCCATGATGGGTTCCGTCATGTCCGATGGACTTGAAATCGAGTCCAGCGTCCCTAATGCTACTGAATCCCTAAATGTTTCGATATCTTGTTCAAACCCTCTCTGAGTTTCCAACATTTCAAGAAATTTTGCTGGTTGAAACAGCCGGACAGTTGTACTCCCATCCAATATTAATAATATAAAACATAATTATTCCATTTCTTCATGCCTTACCGAGATCAATCGCGGAAATCAATAAAACCAACACCGATATCTCCTTGCCGTAAGTCATGCGCAAAAGGGAGCTGAAAAAGCCCGGGTTCAGGATACAGCTGCGGATTCATGGCCGCATCGCGCCCTCATGACCCTGACGGAAGCCCTGCCGTCTTCCGCGGATGCGCCATCAGGTCTTCCCGGAGAGCAGTTTCGCCGGATTGGCGCTCACCGCCGGAAATCATGGCGTTCCGACCCTCCCGGCACATACGGGGGGGGCTCTTTGTTTCGCGCTAGACTTTACCCGGCTGATGCGGCATACTACATGGAAGCGGATGTCCTTTTCCTCCCGATGCCGCGTCAAGTCAAAATTTTAAAGGATCGCCCGTTCCGCCGGAAGCTCGTGAAGACGGTCGGGCGCACCCTCCCCGCCTGCCGCAAAGCCCGGCATCCGGACTGACGTTTCCGCACCAAACCCTTTCCCGTCCCGGTTTCCGTTGAACCGCACCTCCGATCGGTCCTCGGGGCGCAAAGTCTCCCTTCCGCCGATTCGGACCATTCCGGCCCCGTTCCGGCCCCAGCCCTGCCCCTCCCTCACCTGCCCGGCGGTCCTCAGCCGCCGAGCCGCCGGCCGGCCGGTGCTCCCCCGCCGCCCGAACGGCGGGCATCCTTGCCGAGCGGGGAGAAAAGCCGTAAAATCCTCAGATGTACGCGGGCCGCCGGCCCGCTTCCCGCAACCGCCCCGGACCGGCCTCGATGCCGTGCAGGCACCGGTCGTCCAGCGGCCTCAGGAGAGACCAAGTGACCAAACCCTCGCCCATGCCGAAAACTGATCTCGACATCGAGGTCCTGGGGCCGGCCAAGATCGACAGCCCCCTGATGGCCAAGCAGGCAGGCTCGCGGGAGCAGGCGGAAAACCTCGCCTGGGAGGCCTTCACGGACGACAGCCAGAGGATCCTCCAGGACGCCACCCTGGCCTCGATCGCGCGTTTCTCCCAGGAAAAGCAGGTGCCGGCCAGCTTCGAGATGGCGGGGGCCAGGAGGAAGATCTACTTCGACGCCTCCAAGGTCAGGGCCGGGATACTCACCGCCGGGGGCCTCTGCCCGGGCCTGAACGACGTCATAAGGTCGCTCGTGATGACCCTGTACTACCGCTACGGGGTCCAGAACATCCAGGGCATCCGCTACGGCTACCAGGGGCTCATCCCCTCCTACGGGCACCCCCTGGTGGAGCTCAACCCCGGAACGGTGGCCGAAATCCACCAGTTCGGGGGCTCGGTCCTCGGCTCCAGCCGGGGCAACCAATCCATAGAGGAGCTGGTGGACTCCCTGGAGAGGCTCAACATGAACATCCTCTTCTGCATAGGGGGGGACGGCACCCTGAAGGGGGCGCTGTCCATCTCCAAGCAGATAAAGGAGAGGGGGCTCAAGACCTCCGTCATCGGCATCCCCAAGACCATCGACAACGACATAAGCCTGGTGTCGCGCTCCTTCGGCTTCGAGACCGCCGTCTCCATCGCGACGGAAGTCATAAGGAGCGCGCACACGGAAGCCCTGGGAGCCCCCTGGGGCGTGGGACTCGTTAAGCTCATGGGCAGGGACTCCGGCTTCATCGCCGCCACGGCCGCCCTGGCGCGCGGGGACGCCAACTTCGTGCTCATCCCCGAAATCGACTTCGACGTGGACGGACCGGGCGCCCTCCTGGAACGGCTGCACAAGAGGCTCGCTACCCGCGGCCACGCGGTCATAGTGGTGGCCGAGGGGGCCGGCCAGAAGTTCTTCTCCGGAGAGGCCCAGATCAAGGACGCCTCCGGAAACGTCCTCCACAAGGACATCGGCACCTACCTGGCCGACCGCATCAGGAGGCACTTCAAGGACAAGGGCCAGGAGATAAACCTCAAGTACCTGGACCCGAGCTACATCATCCGGAGCGCACCCGCGAACTCCACGGACCAGGTGTTCTGCAGCTTCCTCGGCCAGAAGGCCGCCCATGCCGCCATGGCCGGAAAGACCAACTGCCTCATAGGGCAGTGGAACGGCAACTTCGTCCACGTGCCCATCGCCAACGCGATAGCCGTCCGCAAGAAGGTGGACCCCATGGGCGTGCTGTGGAACAGCGTGCTCGAGCGCACCGGGCAGCCGCTCCTGACCTCCACCGCCCCCGACCAGGACAAGTAGGGGGGGCCGAGGGGCCGCCGGCCGGCTCCTCCGCCTGACGCCCCGGGCGGCATGAACCCTCCGGACGCGCCCCGGCGCCAGCGGCTTTCGGAGTGTCTGGCCTCCGGCTGTGTTGCTGACGGGTTGCTTTTCCGGGAATCGACGGGAAGATTTGTCATAAATTTGCCTGAGAGCCTGTCCAAAACAAATTGACAGCGGGGAAAAAAAAATATCCTTTAAGCGGCCTTTGCGGCTAGTGACGGCCTCAATAGGGGATATCGAGAAATGCCTCTGGTGCTACTGGGGTGGGCTACATCCTCCATGCCGGGGAGGGTGGCAACGGGCGGAATCACCTGCGGCGTCAGTTCATTTCCGCGATCACAGTTCATCGTTGAACCAGTTGATGCCAACATTTTATTTTGGACAATGTGCCAGCAGATTTTGGACAAACCAACCCGGCAAAAATCGGGCAAACCAATCCGATAACAGCTTGCCTTAACGACATGTCATGATCAGACTGTTCAGGCTTCCGGTTATCCGCAGCCGTCCCCGACGTCCGTGAGCTCTTCAGCGTCTGGGCGGAGGCGATTAGAACGGTAAAGGAGGAGCGGAAGCGCGAGGGGCAGGAAACGGACATGCAGCCACCGCTGCCCCGCCCCTGTCCGCAGCCGCCCCGCCTCGGTCCGCCGACGCCATCCTCCGGTCCGCCAACGCCATCCTCCGGTCCGCCGACGCCATCCTCCGGTCCGCCGACGCCATCCTCCGGTCCCCCGACGCCATCCTCCGGTCCCCCGACGCCATCCTCCGGTCCCCCGACGCCATCCTCCGGAATGCGCGCGATGCCCGGCTCAGAGCTTGAACTTCCCGCTCACGTCCGAAAAGATGTCGGTGAGCTTGGGGTCGAAGTGCGTCCCCCGGCCCTCCAGAATGATGCCCACGGCCATGTCGTGGTTGAAGGGCTCCTTGTAGGGCCTGCGGGAGGTGAGCGCGTCGTAGACGTCGCAGATGGCCAGAAGCCTCCCCTCGAGCGGGATGTCCTCGCCCCTGAGGCCGGCAGGGTAGCCCGTGCCGTCCCATTTCTCGTGGTGGGTGCCCGCGAAGATCTTCGCGTGCCGCAGGTAGTCGCCCTCGTTGGTGGCCTGGGCCATCCTGTCTATGATCTTCACTCCGTAGAAGGTGTGGAGCTTTATCTCCTCGAACTCCGAGGGGGTGAGGCGGCCGCGTTTCAGGAGTATCGTGTCCGAGACGGAGATCTTCCCCACGTCGTGGAGCTCAGACGAGCGGCACAGGAGCTCCAGGTCCCAGCCGATGACCTGGTCCGCGTAGAGTCCGGAGCCGGCCAGGGCTCCCGCCAGGATGCGCAGGAAATTCTTCGTGCGGTTCACGTGCCCGCCCGTGAAGTCGTCGCGGCACTCCACCAGGTCGGCCACGGTGGTCAGGATGGCGCCCTGGAGCTCCACCACGCGGCTGGTCTTCTCCTCCACCATGCGCAGGAGGTTTTGGTTGTAGTCCAGAAGCTGGCGCTTCTGGACCTCCAGGAGGCTCTTCTGGTCCTGGAGCAGGCTCTTCTGATCCTCCAGAAGCCTCTTCTGGGCCTCCATGGTCAGGTGGATCTCCACCCGCTTACGCAGGAGGGGCGGCTCGAAGGGCTTGGAGATGTAGTCCACCGCGCCCAGCGAAAGCCCGTCGACCTCCGCCTGGGCGGTGGAGACGGCCGTCAGGAACACCACCGGCACCTGGCTGGTGGCCGGATCGGACTTCAGGATCCTGATTGCCTCGTAGCCGTCCATGACGGGCATGGAAATGTCAAGGAGTATCAGATCCGGGACGATGCCGCAGCCCACGGTCTCGAACATCCTGGCGGCCGAAGGGGCCGTGTAGACGTCGTAGTCGGAGGACAGCGCCGACTTGGCGAAAATCAGGTTCGTCAGATCGTCGTCCACGATCATGACCCTGCGGCGGGGGGGCGCGCCCGCCGCAGGGGCGGGGCCGCCGATGGCATCGTCTCGGGGCATCAGCGTCCGCCCCGTCCCTCCGCCTTCCCGGGCTCCGCCGGAAACGCGGCTGCCGCATGTCCCCCGCGCTGCCCCGAAGGCGTGTCCCCGCCCGTTAAATCCTCGTTCATCCGACGTCTCCTTCCTTCCCCTCGCCGGGTGGGATGTCCCTCGTCACGAGGTGCTCGGCCTCCTCGTAGTCGGCCATGAGCACGCTTGTGGATATCCTCTCCACGGCGTCCCGCGTGCCCCGATCTCCCGCTGCGGCCCCCATGGCCTCCAGCAGTCCGTCTATGGCGCGGATGTCGCGCCTCTCCAGGGCGCTCTTCAGATCCAGAAGCATTTCCCTGTCCACGTTCAGGCGCGGCCCGCCGTCCGCACCCCCGCTCCCGGCATCTTCCGGCGCCACCGCGCCCGCCTGCGCGACCGCGCCGGCACCGGCAGACAGGCCAGCTCCCCCCCCGTCCGAGGCAACGTCCCCGCGCGCGATGCCGTCCGGAACGCGGGATCCTTCCGCAACGCCGCGCCCCGAAACGGCGCCCGGACCGCCGCGCCCCGAAACGGCGCCCGGACCGCCGTGCCCCGAAGCGGCGTCCGAGCCGCCGGAACCCGAAACGGCACCCGTGCCGCCGGGGCCGGAAACCGCTCCAGGGCCTGCCCCGGCCGAACCGTCCGGGCCGGCGGCGTCCCCAGCCGATCCGCCCCCTCCGCCGCCGTCCCCGGCCTCTCCGGAACCCGTCGGGGCATCCCCTTCTCCGGACTCTCCGGGGAGGGCGGGAGACCCGCCTCGGGACCCGGCCGAAACCTCCCCCGCCGAGGCGGCGCCGGCCGCCCCCGCAATCCCTCCCCCCGCCGGAGAGGCCGCTGAAGCCGGCTGGACAGGCTTCTGCATCGCCGGCGGCGCGGCCTCAGGCTCCCTCCGGGCGGCGGCCTCCCTGTCCAGAAAACCTCTGACAGCCGCCGAAACGGCGGTGAGGCGGGCCCTGAAGCGGGGGAGGCGGGCGGCCGCGGCCCCCGCGTCCCCCCTGGCGGAGGCGTCCTCCAGAAGCGCGGCCTCCTCGGACAGGGCGGATGCCCCCACGTTAGCGGCGGCGCTCTTTATGGCGTGGACCTGGATGCGGAAGTCCGCGAGGCTCGAGGCGTCCACCTGCCCCACCCTGGCCCGCCTCTCCTCCAGATCCCTCAGGAACACCGCCAGCGCCCTCACGTAGCCCTCGCGGCGCCCGCCCATCCGCTGTATGCCCCGCGCGGAGTCCAGGCCGTCTATGGACACGCCGCTCGCCCCGCCCGCACAGTCCGGGGACGGGGCAGCGGGGGGGGCGGGAGCCCGGCGGGACGGCGGCACGAAGCGCTCGAGCAGGCCGTCAAGGGCCTCCACCGAGACCGGCTTCCCCAGGAAGCCGTCGAATCCCTTGGAGAGGAACATCTCGCGGTTGCCCGCCATGACGGCCGCGGTGAGGACCACCGCCGGCACCTTCTCCCAGGGGCCTCCCATGGCCCGCACGCGATCAAGGACCTCTACGCCGTCCATCTCGGGCATCATGTGATCTATGAACAGGAGATCGAAGCCGCGCTCCGCGCACAGCTCCAGGGCACGGGCGGGACGGAGCGAGACCTCGACCTCCATGCCGTAGGGTTCCAGGAGGCCCTTCGCGACTATGAGGTTCGTCTCTATGTCGTCCACGACCAGCACCCTGAAGCCGGGCGCCGAGAAGCGGGGACCCGAGCGGGCCGCGCCCGTCCTGCCCTCCGGATCCCCCAGGGGCACGGCGGTGTCGGCCAGGGTGCCCATGGGGGAAGGGTCGCTCACGCCCTGCAGCACCTCGGCGGTGAAGACGCTCCCGCTCCCGAACTCGCTTTCGACCCTGATGTCGCCCCCCATCAGGCGGCAGAGCGACCGCGAGATGGCGAGCCCCAGGCCCGTGCCCTCGATGTGCCTGACGCCCCCCCTCTCCAGCCGCACGAACTCCTCGAAGAGCATGCCCAGCTCCTCGCGTCGGATGCCTATTCCCGTGTCCTCCACGCCCAGCGCCAGCCTCACGCGGCCGCCGGACTCCGGGGCGCAGGAGGCCCTGAGCGTGACGCTCCCCCTGCGGGTGTACTTGAAGGCGTTGGAAAGGAGGTTGTTCAGGACCTGCCTCACCCTCACCGCGTCCCCTTCCAGACCCGCCGGCATGAGCGGATCCGCCTCGACGCGGAGCTCCACCGGCCCCCCCTCCATGCGGACCCTGATGAGCGAGACCGCGTCCCCCAGAAGTTCCGACGTCCTGTAGGGCCGCGTCTCCAGGGCCGTGCCGCCGACGCTTATCTTCGAGAAGTCCAGTATGTCGTTTATGATGGAAAGCAGATCCGCCCCGGCCCTGCCTATGCCGGCAATGTAGTCCGCCGCCTCCGGCTTGCCAAGGCTGCGCCTGGCCAGCTCGCACATGCCCATGACGGCGTTCATGGGGGTGCGGATCTCGTGCGACATCCGGGCCAGGAAGGACGTTTTCGCGAGCGACTCGTCCTCGCTCCGCTTCTTGTCCTGGCCCATGCGGACCAGTATCAGGCACACCAGAAACGCGAGGACAGCGCCCAGGAGCGTTATCACCGGCAACATCCGGAAGACCGCCGCGTAGTAGTACCGCATGGGCGCCACTATGCCGATGTGCCAGCCGTTCTCGAGGGTGCTGAAGAAGACGACGTTCTCGGTTCCGTCAAGGGTGACGGTCCCCACCAGCACGCCGTCCGCCCGCGCCGGGACGGCGGGATCCCCTGCCGGAAAGCTTTCGCCGGCCGAGAACCGCTTCATCTCCGGCGCGCCGCCGTTCCTCGCCGCGGCGCTTCCTCCGCCGACCGCCGGGGACGCCGCCTCGGCTGGGCCCCCCGCGGCACGGGAGACGTGGCCCCGCGCCGCGCGGGCGCGGCCTGCCGCTTCCATGAGCTCAGTGCCGAGCTTCCCGAAACCGGGATACTCGGAGAGCTTGCGGTCAAGATACGCCGGATCGGGACAGGTCAGAAACGAAAACGAGCCGTCCAGGAGAAAGCCCCATCCGCTGCCGGGCATGCGGAAGTTCCGGACGCGTTCGATGAGCGACGTAAGGTAGTAGTCGATGGCTACGACGCCTATGGGCTCGCCGCCGACCCCCCGCACGATCATCGAGACCGCCGCCACGTTGGCGCCGTTGACGGCATCTAAGTAGGGCCTGACGTGGAAGATGCCGTCCGTCTCAAGCGCCCCCCGGAGCCACGGTGCCGAGGCCGGAGAGAAGTAGCTCCCCGGGATGGATGAGTTGGCGTCCAGGTAGCTTCCGTTTATGAAGCCGTAGATGGAGACGAAGGCGCCCTCCATCTCCGGCTGGCCGGAGAAGACCTCGGTCAGCTCCCGCATGAGCCTCACGATGTCCCCGGTGCCCGCGCCCCGGGCGGCCTCGAAGCCCACGGACGACGCGGCGTACCTCACCGCCGACTCGTAGGCGGTAAAGAGCGAGCGCATGTGGCTCCTGTGGACCTCCATCTCCGCTCCGGAGTAGAGATCATCCACCTGGTTCTTCATTATGCCGGTCACGTAGAAGTACGCGACCAGGCCCAGCGTGAAGAAGGCGCCGCACACCATCAAGATCTTGGGCAGGCTGGGCCTGAGAACCGAAAGGACGCCGCCGACCCCGCGCCGGGGTCCTCTTCCTGATCGCGCGGCCTTGCCTCCCATCGGTCAGAAACGCCTTCCGCCCCGGGCCGCCCGCGCGCCCGTCGCTCCCGTGCGAGCACGGGCCAAACCGTCCCGGACGGAACCCGGGCGCTCAAGCCCCCCCGGACCGGCCGGGCGGGGCGGCACTCGGGGCGCGCCGCGCCCCGACCGTCGGCGGACGGGAGCCGGAAGCCCGCGCCCGCTACGACCGCCCGTCCGATTATAGCGCCCCTGCCTCCAGAAGCAACAGGAAAACGGAAAGGTCAGCTTCCGTCGCCCGCGCCCCCCCTACCGGGCCGGGTCGCCCTCCCGTCCGGAACCGTCCACGGAGGGATCGCGCTTGGACGTCCCCCCCTCGGGAGAAGGCCCTTCCGGCCGGCCGTCGGCGCCCGCCCCCCCCCGGAGGGCCCCCAGGAGGAGCTCAGTCCAGGGCCCGTAGGCATCCGGCAGGAGATGGAGCCCGTCGAGGGTGTAGCGCTCCGGGAGCTCGCCTCCCGGGTCGGCGTAGACGCCGTAGAGGTCCAGGAACTCCGCGGGGTTCCGGGAGGCCGTCTCCTGGATCTCCGCGTTAGTCCGGCGGACCAGGGCGTTGGACAGCCCGGAGCCCGGGCAGTCCAGCCTCGTCTGGCACAGGGGCAGGAGGTTCAGCACCCCCACGCGGGTGCCCGGCGAGTCCGAGGCTATGCGCGCCCAAATCTTCGCGAGCCTCGCCACCAGCTCGCCGGGGTTGGAGCCCTGGGCCAGATCGTTTATGCCGGCCTGGACGAAGACCCACCCGGGGTTTAAGAGGGTCGTCTCGTGGAGCCTCGCCAGAATCCCCCAGGTTGTGTCGCCCGAGATGCCGTGGTTCACGGGACCGGCGGCCCCGCACGGCCTGGAGCGTCCGGAGAGCCCGGAGAAGTCGCCCCATTCGGTCAGGCTGTCGCCCAGTAGTACCACCGTGTCCTGCATGGGCATGTCCTGCTCCCTTCTTGAAGATTCTGGCTTTCCGCGGCTCCCCGCCCGCCGGGGCCCGTCGGGCGCCCCCGTCCGGCAGGGTCGTCCGGGTCCCGTGCACGGTCCGCGGCCCCGGGGTCTCCGGTCCGGTCAGGGGATCAGTGGGTCCCCGCCGGCGGGCCGCCGGTCCGGGTCCCGCGCGGGGTCCGGGACCGAGGGGTCTCCGGTGCGGTCAGGGGATCCCGGTTCGGCCGTCCCGTTCCGCGCGTCCTGGGCGGGGAAGGCGGGCGCGGCTTCCGGGAAGGACTCCCCTGCCGGCGGCGCCGCGTCCCCGGAGGCGGGCGTTCCTGGCGGATCCGGCAGGCCGGGCGGCCCCGGGCCGGCTTCGGCGGCCGGGCGGGAGTGGCCGTTGTCGGGGCGTTTCGTTATCTGGGAATAGATGTAGACCGAGATGGGCACTCCCAGGAACATCCCCCACAGCCCCATCGCGCTGTGGGCGATGTAGAGGATCATCAGGGTGATTACGGGGTTCAGGCGGAGGGTGGAGGCCACTATCCGGGGATTCAGGACGTAGGCCTCGATCAGGTGGATTACCACGATGAGGATTACGGCGTAGCCCAGGAGATGGAGCCCGCCCTTGTTGATTGCCACCAGCATCACCGGCACGGAGGAGATGAAGACCCCCATGACCGGGATGAGCCCGCAGGCGAAGACGATGACGGACAGGAGCGCCGTGGTGCCGATCCCGAGGAAGGTCAGGCCCACGAAGGTGAAGGCCGTGTTCAGGGCCGATATGTAGATCTGGGCCTTGAAGTTCTCCCCCACGACCTTGGCCAGCTGGATGACGCTCGAGACGGTCTCGTCGTAGACGAAGTTGACTCTCGTATACCTGAGCGATCTGAACTTCTGCATCAGATCGGGGAGATCGAAGACGATGAGGAAGCTGAAGACGATGCCTATGAAGAACCAGGAGATGTAGTGCCAGCCGCTCGTGACGAGGGAGCGGCCCCAGCTCCAGCCGCGGGAGATGAGGAGGTCCGGCGTGACGGTGTCCAGGAAGGGCGAAAGGGGGGGGACCATCTCCCTTATCTGATTCAGGAGATCGTGGACGGCCGTGCGGGAATGGGGAAGCAACGCGTAGAAGTCGCTGGTCTCGGCCATGAGCTTGGGAAAGCCCTTGAATATGAAGACGGCGATGGCGGCGACCAGGAGCAGGTAGATGGCGCAGACCACCAGCCTCCTGTTCTTCAGCTTCAGCACGTGCGTGCAGAAGCGGGTGACGCCGCAGATGATGAAGCTCAGGACGAAGGTGATGAACACCATCCCGAACAGGTCCCGCATGACCCATATGAGCGCGCCGAAGACCACCCAGACCAGGACGATCTTGTTGCCGCGCAGGAATTCCAGGATGTTGAACTGCATGCGGGCGCTTGCGCCACTCCTCGCTGGCCCCTTCCCGGGGCGCGGTCCGTCGCCGGAGGCGCCCCCGGTTCAGGGCGCGGGGGGCCGGGACCCGGGCCGCGGTGCCCGCGCCCTCCGGAAAAGGCCCGGAAAAGGTTCAGATGACCCGGTTTATCACAACGCCCGCAGACGCCTGATCGGCAATCTGGGCCACCTGGCCCAGGGCGCTGTAGTTCTTGGGCAGGTAGTCGCCGGCATGGTAGCTGGACTGGGCGTCGGCGAGGGCGCTGTAGTTCTGCTTGGTGAGATCCGGGATATGGGCGTTCTGGTGGCGGCCCACGGAGACGGGCTGTATCTGGTGGGAAAGGTAGGTGGTGCGCTGCATGGGCCCGGAGGAGTTGTGGGCCATGGCCTGGGCCTCGCTCCTGGTCAGGAGCTGGGAAACGTTGGTCCTCTCGTTGTGCTGCGCCGTCTTGAACGTGGCGGCGGCGAAGATGGACGCGATGTTTCCCCTGTTGACCGGACCTATCATGAAGCTGACCCAGGGGACCCCTCGGGGGTCCCGGAAAGGACGGCGCCCTGCGGACGCCGGATGCCGGACTTGCGCCTCCCGCCCGGCCGCCAGCCGAAGCCCGGCGGTTCCGGGAACGGCCCGGAGGCCGGACTGCCGTCCGCAGGCCGGGGGGACGGGGAGGCGGGGGGAATCAGGGGACCGCGGAGGCCGGAGGCACCTGGCCCACGTGGAACTCCACCCTGCGGTTCTGGGCGCGGCCCTCCTCGGTGGAGTTCTCGGCTATGGGCCGGGACTTGCCGAAGGACTCGACCCTCAGATTCTGGGCCGGCGCCCCGTTCTTGACCAGGATGTCCATCACCGCCTGGGCCCTCTTGCGTCCCAGATCGAGGTTGTAGGCATCGGTTCCCTTGCCGTCGGTGTGGCCGGCGATGATTATCTCTCCCAGCTGGGGGTTCTTCTTGATGATCTCGGCCGCGTACTGGAGCCTGGGCACGAAGGCGCTCTTCACCACCGCCTTGTCGAAGTCGAAGAACTGGGAGTAGGCCGCTATCCAGCAGCCCCTGGAGTCGACCGGGGCGCCCTGGGGCGTCTGGGGGCAGACGTCCTGGGCGTCGCACACGCCGTCCCCGTCCGAGTCGGAGCAGGGGGGCTCCTCCTTGGGGCCGAAGATCTCGTCCATCATCGCCTCGAAGGCGACATCGTTCTCAAGCATAGCACACACATCGAAACTTTTCCCGCCCCCGGAGGCTCCGACGCTCGCCGCGAGCGTCCTCCCCTTCTTGACCTTGGTCACGTAAAACGAGTACACCCGCGTGTCGCCCCCGAAACGGCCGCGGAGACGCCCCGCCTCCTGGGGCGGATCCCCCGGATCCGAGGTGACCTCGAAGTCGGAGAACATCAGGACCACCCGGGGAGACGGCATGGCCTCCAGCTCGGCCGCCGTGGCCTTCAGGCCCACGGAGAAGGGGGAGATGGCGCTGGCGGGGGCCAGGCGGGCCACCGCCTGGTCGAAACCAGAAAACTGGTAGGCGGTGGGTCCGTAGTAGAGGGTGGTGAAGTCGGCCTCGCGCCAGGCCTGCTGGTATCCGAAAACCCTCAGGGCGGCCACGTACGGGCGGTTCGGGAGCCGCCGGCTCATCTTCCTGAGGAGGGTGCTCTCGGCCTCGGCCTTGACCAGGCCCCCCCGGCAGGGGGAGAGCCAGAGCATGCTGGAGGAGAGATCCACCAGCGCCGTGAAGCCGTTGGCCTTGCCTGCCCAGGGGTCGGCGCCGGAAGGCCTCGGGGCCGCCGCCGGGGGAGGGGCTGCGGCCGCGGCGGTCTGGGGGGGAGGGGGAGCGTAGACGGGAGGCGGTCCCCATCCGTCGTCGGCCCGGGACGGCGGGCTCTGGACGGCAGGGCTCTGGGCGGCGGGGCTCTGGAGTGCCGGCTGCTGCGCGGGAGGCGCAGATCCGGACGCCGTTCCCGAGGGCTCGGTCCAGTACACCGCCTCGCCGGGGGCCACAGCGCGCGGGAGGGCGGCGCCGGGCTGGCCCGCCGCGGCCGGCGGGGGGCCCCAGCCGTCGTTCGGCTGGCCCGCCGGGGCGGGCGGGGATCCCCATCCGCCGTTCGGCTGGCTCGCCGCGGCCGGCGGCGGTCCCCAGCCGTCGGCCGCGGGAGCCGGGGGCTGTGGGGGAGGCGACCAGGACTCGCCGCCCGGGCCTACTGCGGGCGCCGGGCCGTAGGCCCCTCCGGGAACCTGCGCCTGGGCCACCTGGGGCTGCTGGGGGGCAGGGGCGGACAGTACCGGCACCGACGGGTCGAAGCCGGCCTCGGGAGGCTCGTAGACGGGCTGGCCGGCATCCTGGGCGCCTCCCACGGGCGGGGGCGGGACGGATCCCTGGGCGGCCTGGGGGGCCACGGCGGCGGCTGCCCCCGCTGCCGCGGCGGCCGCGGCGGAATAGGTGTCCTCGCGGACGATGAAGTCCCTGACCACCCCGGAGGACTTCAGCGCGTCGGCCGCTGCCTGGGCCTCGCCCCGGCTGGAGAAGGGACCCAGGTAGACCCGGTGTGCGGGCCCGCGTCCGGGCACCGCCTCGGTCCGCTGGAAGCTCGGCACCCCCTGCCCCAGCAGCCTTGCGGCCTCGGTCTGGGCCGCCTCCTGGGAGGAAAGTGAGCTCACCTGCACCCCGTAGTCCTGGGCCGGGGCCGGAACGGGGAAGGCCAGGGAGGCGAAGGCCGCCGCCGCGGCCGTCAGGACAGCGGCGGCCAGCGCGCGCGGGGGGGGGCTGGGGGATAGTCTCGCCATGGGTATGCCGGAAACCTCGGGGAGCTTTCTGGGCCGCGCGGCGGTTCCGGACATGTTCCGGCCGGCGGCGGGTGCCATTAATCTAGTCTGCATGTTACATGATGGGAGGGGGCGGGTAAAGGGCGATTTGCGATTTTGCGTCCGGCGCCCCGGACAGGGAAAGCGGGTCGGCGGAAATTCCGGATCCTGCGCGGAGGGTGGACGGCGGCTGGCGGCCGCGCGGCATCCTCAAAGGGATTCCGGGAGGCTCGGGCCGGTGCGCCCGGCGCTGCCGCCGGGGGCCTGCAGCGGACGGGGGGACGGATCGCGGCTCACGGGCTTCCGGAACGGCCGGAATCGGAAACCGGGCGGTCCTGTCGGGAACCGGAACTGGACAGGAGGGGGCCTAACGGCATCGGGATGTCGGAGGACAGGAAGGCGCGGGGTTCGGGGAACGGCGGCGGTGACCGGGAAGGCGCGGGGCTCGGGGTTCGTGGGGTGGACGGGGATCGGCCCGGCCGGATCGTGAGTCGGGACGGGACACGGGAGGCCGGGAAGGCGCGGGGTTCGGGGAACGGCGGCG
>JAISEQ010000368.1 GCA_031264045.1 Deltaproteobacteria bacterium | reverse complement strand
GGTCACTGTGAAGCGGGATTCCGTCGGTGATTTCCGGCTGTACTTCACTGCGGATCAGGAATTCAGGACGGTCGGGGCCAGAACGGGCAACAGCGTCGGCCTCGACTTCGGACTGA
Source organism: Deltaproteobacteria bacterium (assembly GCA_031264045.1). GTDB lineage: Bacteria > Desulfobacterota > Desulfarculia > Adiutricales > Adiutricaceae > JAIRZX01. The sequence continues at coordinate 7,318 of JAISEQ010000368.1, read as the reverse complement.
AGGATTTCCTGGTGAAGTCGGACGGGAGCAGGATCGTGTCGCCGCTGTTCTTCAAGCAGGCCAGAAAGGAGATCGGAACAAAGTCCAGGATGCCGTCCTCCAAAAAGGCGGGCAGCGACAACTGCGGGAAGGCCGGGCTGGACCTTGCCAGGACCCCAGGAAGGTAGGCTGGCGGAGGAAGGACTTCCATTTCAGGACCGCCCTCGGGCTGGCCCGCGACTTCGCGGAGATCTGCATCGAGGACTTGAACATGAAGGGCATGCAGCTGCTCCGGGGAATGAAGATGTCCGATATCGGTTTCGCGGCGTTCGTGAGGATCCTGGACTGGGAATGCCTGAAGAACGGGGCCGTGCCCGTGAAGATCCCCAGGTTCTTCCCCAGTTCCAGGACCTGTTCCGCCTGCGGCCACGTCCTTGACGAGCTTGATCTGAAGACCAGGGAAATGTCGGAGTTGATCCCGCTTCCGCCGAACCGGCATGCCGAAATGCGGGACGGGCCTGGCCGGAGCGGCGGGGCGCGGCGGGAGCCTCAGAACGAGTACCTGACGCTCAGGCTGGAGGAGAGGGAGTCCCTGCGGCCTCTCGAGCCCTGGAGGCCCAGCCGGACCTCCAGGGGGCTTCCGGGGGAGGCGACCGCGAGCCCCATCTCGCCTACGGCGGTGGAGCCCTTGAGCGTGGACGCGGGCAGATCCTCCCCGCCGTAGCTGACGCGGGACTCGCCGTCCAGCTCGCGCTCCCAGTGGAGACCCGCGTAGCCCCTGACGGGCCCCGCCAGACCGAAGTTGAGCCTCGCGCCGAGCTTCGTCCTGGAGGAGACGACGGGGCTCAGGACTACCCTGTCGCCCGACAGGAGGAACTCGTCACCGTCGCGGCGCGTGAGGAAGTACTTGGCGGACAGCTCCAGAGACGCGCCGGAGCCGCCCAGGGGGAGGACGTGGCCGGCCCCAGCGTGGAAGCCCCGGTACCCTGCGCTCATGGAGTAGGACAGATCCATGCCGTTGGGCGAGAAGCCGGGTGTCCTGAAGTCCGTCTCGCTCCTGCCGAACCGGGCCGAGGCCTCGAGGTAGGACCTGCCGGGGCCGGGCCCCCCCAGCTCCGTCCTCGCGAAGGCCCCGCCGCCTATGTAGGAGACGTCCCCCTCGCCGTGCACCGTCGGAAGGCCCGCGAAGTCGTTGTAGGAATCGAAGGATCCGTCGCCGAACTCGGCGAAGGCCCCGGCGGTGAGAAGCCCGGCCGGCGTTTCGGCCGTGAAGGAGACGCCCACGTCGCCGGTGAAGCCCTTCACGTCCACGTGCGATCCGGTCTCGGTGCGGCTCCAGCCGTAGCCGACCGCCGCGAAGGCCGCCAGGCCGCGGCCCGGGGCGGATGCGGCGGCCGCCGCCGGGACGGCCTGCCCCTCGATGAAGTCCGCTCCCCGGTTCACGAAGGCCGCGGAGGCCAGGGGGAGCTCGGTCAGGACCTTGGCCTCCCGGCGGGGGGTGCGGGCGGTCACGGTGAACTCGTTGCCGTCGGGGGCGGCCGAGTACTCCATCAGGTTGCGGGTAATGGAGAGGGTCGCCCGCGACCAGTCGACGGGAGCGGAACTGTCGAAGGCCCTTATCCTGTCGCCGACCGAGAAGACCTCCGGCCCCGCGATGTTCACGCGTATCCGGGTCACGGCGTCCGGGCCGCCCAGCGCGACGGAGCCGGCCGCCGGGATGAGCGCCTTCCCCTTCCCGGAACTGACAACGTACTCCCCGGCGTTCCCGGCCGGGATCTCGACGTTTATCTCCTCGAACCCCCCCAGGTCGCGGAAGCCGGCGCCCGGGTACTCGACGCGGTCGAGCTCCAGGACGTTCCCGAGGGCCGAGTAGCCGGAACCGGTCATGCCGCCCGCGAGATCCACCGGGAAGGAGGGCGACATCTCGATCCGCCCGGAAAGGGTCACCGTGTTGCCGTTAGCGCGTCCTGCGCCCGAATAGCCGCCCGTAAGCGATCTCGAAAGGGCGCTGTCCCGGACCGCGATCCGGTTGCCCTCGGCGCCGCCCGACGCCGAATAGCCGCCGAAGACCATCCCCTGCCCGGCAGGCGCAGCCTCGTCGAAGCCCGAGAGGAAGACCTCGTTTCCGTCGGCGCCGCCCGTATCGGTCTTGCCGCCGTAGACGTTGCCGGCTATGCGCGGAGAGCCTTCCAGGCTTACGGCGTTGCGGACGGCGGAGCCCGAACCGGAGAGTCCGCCCATGACGTCCCCGGCTATGACCGACGCGCCTTCCAGCCAGACGGAGTTCAGATCGGCCGTGCCCGAACCGGAGCGTCCGCCTATGACGTCCCCGACTATGTCCGACGCGCCGCCCAGCCTGACGGAGTTCAGATCGGCGCCGCCGGAATCGGAGCGGCCTCCCAGGACGTCCCCGGATATCTCCCCTCCCCCGAGCAGGTCCGCGGCGTTCCGGTAGGCCCTTCCGCCAAGGGTGGAGGCACCTACGACGTCCCGGGCCCTGGCGCTGCAGGCACCGGGGGATCCCGTGCAGGATACCGTGACCGCGTTGCCGGACGCGTCTCCGGCACCTGAGACGGACGCGCCGGTCAAGTCGTATCCGCCGGTATCGAGGATCCCGTCGCCGACGGCAACGTCCACCCGGTTGACCTCCGCCGCCCCGGAGCCGCCCGCGACCCTGGCGCCGGTTATGCCGCCAGTTCCGGCCGTTACCACATTCCCGCCGCCGCCCACGCTTATGCCGACCCGGTTGCCGGAGGCCCCGCCGTCCAGGAGCGCCATGGCACCCGTGATGCCGCCCCCGACGGAGACCGAGCCGCTTCCCGTAAGCGTGACCGTGACCTCGTTCCCGACGGCGCCGCCGTTGCCTTCGGACGAGGCCCCGAAGATCTCGCCGTCGTCATCAATTTCAACGCTTCCGTCGCCGACGGATATCGCGACCCGCGCGCGGGAGACGGCACCGGGGCCAGCGCCGTCAAGCCTCGCTCCGAATATGCTGCTGAAGCGGGCATTCAGCAGTCCGCTTCCGACATCGATCGCCACGCCTCCGCCGCTCGCGTCGCCGCCGCTGGCCCTGGCCCCGAAGATGTCACCCCGTGCGATACTCACCACGCTCAAGGCGGACTTCAAGGTGATGCTGACGGAGTTGTCCGCGGCGTCGCCGTCTCCCGTTTCCGCGCCGAAGATGTCGGCAGAATTTGATCTGAACGACGGGAGGACTGAATATTCACCGTCTATTGAGATATTTACGGAGTTGCCCGTAACTTTGCCGGAGCTGACCGATGCCCCGAAGATGCCGCCTCCATTATTCAAATACGCGGTACTTGCCTGGTAACTTCCTTCGATCGCGATGTCCACGCTGTTGTTGCTGGCCGTGCCCTGCCCGTCTACCCTCGCCCCGAAGATGTCGGTCCCGCTGCCCGGAGAAAACGAAATGACGCCATGGTATTCGCCGCCTATCCTCAAATTGACCCGGTTTCCGCTGGCATCGCCGTTGCCGGTCACTTCCGCCCCGAAGAGGTTTCCTCCGGAACCTTTAAATGTGGCATCGACGGTGCCCGGGCCGCCTACTGAAATATTCACCGTGTTTCCGCCGACGAATCCGTCTCCGTCGATTTTCCCGCCGAAGATTTCGGGAGGCGGGAACGTCATCAGGCCGTCAAGAATGTCGTCCACAAGCTGAAACAGGACCCTATTCCCGTTCAAGTCGATGTCGACGGAGCTCCCGGTGACGGAGCCTCCCGCGGAAAACGTCCCGTAGATATTCCCGTAGGAAGATATCCAGCTGTCTTGGCCGCCCTGGATCTTGACGTGGTTAGCGTCCGAGACGCTGTCGGGCGCGGCTTCACCGATCCAAGCCCCGCCGATACCGAGGGCACCGGCCATGACGAACCTGCTCCCCACCGCGATGTCGACATGGTTTCCTGAAGCGTTCCCCGAGAGCACCGCCGCTCCTATGGCCCCTTCCGGGGAGAAGGATAGCGGAATGACGAGATTCGTCAGGTCGACCCCGATGCAGTTGCCTACCGCCGTCCCGTGTCCAGTGATGAGCGCTCCGTATACGGTTACATGTTGATAATCATAGGGAACATAATCAGTGGTCGCGCCCTGTCCCTGGAACAGGACCCTGTTCCCGGTGGCGGTCGCGTAGCCGCCTGGCCCGGGCGTGGCGAGGCCGCCTATGACGTGGGGGCTCCATGGCAATGGAGAGTACGGAGTTGAGTATTTGTGATTCATTTCTAATTCAATGCCGACTGTCACGGAGTTGCCGGTGACGCTCGTCTCGATGGCCGAGCGGTTCAGAACCGCCCCTCCCGCCGCGTACCTGTCGCCATAGTGTGGCGAAGCCACGTTCAGGACGTTGCCCGAAACCGAATCGCCTTTCACTGTGGCCCCGGCAGCTATGCTGTAGGATGGGGAGGGTCGAATATCCAAGTCGAATGACAGGGCGGAATTCTCGAACGCGAAATCGTCCGGGCCGGGCCCGGTCTTAGGCACGATCAAAGTCCCTATGAGTCCGAGTGGATCGCCGGAGTCCAACAACCCGCCGTTCGCGATCCAGTAGGATGCCGTAGGCTGCGTCTGGGCCGCCGCGCCGGGCGGGAGGCACGCGAGCGCCGCCAGACAGAAAAGCGCCGCCGCCATGCGGCATGCCGGTGCCCTGCCCGCAAGGCGCCTTCCGGGGTGCCGACGGGCTTTCAGGGCGTCCTGTTTTCCTCCGGGAGCGGGGACGCCCGAGGCTTCAGGGCCGGGCCGCATGCCCCGGACTTCCGAAGCGGGCACCGCCGCCGGGCAAATCCCGAGTCCGGCAAAGAAGACCGGCGTTTCCATTCTCCGCCTCCTTCCGGGCCCGGCACCGCCCCGGCAGGGCTCGACCGCCGTCCCCTGACAATCAGTGAGGTTACCGGATCGGGTCAGGGATGTCCAGCGCGGCCTCCGGCACTCCGGCACGGCCGATGCCAGGAAACGCAGCGGTGTACGCATATGTCGTCGCTCCACCGTCACTGTTCCTCCAGCCGTCGAATGCCGGGCCTCTCGCCCTTGCGGGTCTCCGGGAGACTGTCTTCCGGCCGGGGGCGCTGCGGACCCGGGCACGCACATGCGTCGCTCCGTGATTTGACGTCTGCCGCCAGTCTCGGCGTGGAGCCCGGCCGCACCTCCGCCCGGGCCGTGAACGCCGGGCGAGACGGACCGGCACCGACCGAGGAAGGAGGCGGAAGGGTCCCGGAGTCGGGCCGCCGCTGCGGCCTCCCCCGCAGGCGGGTATCGGCAGGTGAACGCCAGTTGCCCGAAAAGGGGAACGCGGATTCCCGCCGCCTCGGGAACGCTCGGCATAGCCGCCTCCTGATGCCGGATCCCAGCGCGATGGGCCGGAAACATGTGCGCGAGGCCGGACATCCCGGTTCCGTCGGCTGCCCTGCGCCTGGCCTGGGAACAGGCATTGAGGCCACGCCGGAAGGTCGGCCGTCTCGCCATAGCGGGATATGCCGGCGTCCCTCCTCAGAGGCCCGTGCCGGCGAGGTTCCTCGCGCCGGGGAAGGTCCCCCGTTCGCGGCGGAGCCCTGGCCCGCCGAGTTCCGGAACCTTCCCTCGCCCTCCCCCTCGACGATGTCCCTGCACTCCCCGGCCAGGCCGTTCAGTTAGACCTGAAGCACGAAGTTCCCCTTTTTCCTTCTCTGGTGCCGTCTGTAGCGCGGTCGTTTTCTGATGGATCGACAGGCCCCGCCCCGTACGGTGTCCTTCTGGATGGACCCCTGCAGTTTGAACAGGGGTGGGTAGCTGAATGTGTTGCCGGGGCCCGGAGAGCGGACGTGCGGGGCACCGTCAGGCTTCAGCCATTCTTCCTGCCCGCTGGCGGGTCCGGAGATTGCCGGAGCCGGGACTGCGGCATGGACAACTGCAAGGGCCAGGACAGCGGCCTCGGCCAGGGGCCAGAAAGGGACGCCCGTGCATTTTCATGATTTATCGCGCAGTGTGTTGTCTAAAGCATAATTATGAGTTTCTCTGTATCTCTGAATTCTTATATTTGAATTCATTCATTTACATTTTTCTTGAATAGTATCTTAATTCATAATATTGCAGTGAACTGAAATAATGTATTCAGTTATTTCTGATCTTATCATAGATAGATATTTTCTCGATAATGCTGGTATTCATGCGCAATTGCTAAAAAGAGAATTAATTATCCTCAACATGCTCCTGTGGTGCCTTATACCCCAGAGGTGCAGTTGGCCCCATGGAGCGTTAACGGGCACCCGGTTTCGATCTGATCGTTTAATCGGAAGCCTCCGGTGGTCTTCCAGGCACCCCTGACATCCTGCTGGTCAAGCCCCCCCCGGGTACATCGCCTATGGCCAGGGAGGCATCGCCTGGAGTGGGGCAGGGGGGCATCGCCTGGAGTGGGGCAGGGGTGAAGAACCAGGAGTTCGGCAAGATGGCAGAGCAGATCCTGGAAGGCCCCGGGGGGAATAGCCTGGAGGGCCGCGGGAGGCGTTGCCGCGCCTTGGGCATCGGGGAGACAAAAAACCGGGGCGGACAGTCAGCTTAGGACGGCGTCCCGGATGTTCCCGGACAAGACCGTCGTGAAATCAGGACAGGTGTGACTGTCTAATGAAGTTAGGATCTGCTGGGGTCTTTCGTCCCGGCAGGCGAGATCTTGTCAGCAGCTGACTGCAGTGCTGAGATTGATTCCACTGCGAAAACCCCTCGCTTGACCTTTCAGAGGCCAAAGTGCTTAGGCAAGGGTTGCACGAAATGACGAGGATTTGGCATAAATACAGGTGCTTTCGATGACGAGGAGGTTTAGAGTTCTCCCTCTCATTTGACGAGGGATGAGTTTTTTTGCAGTGGAATCAATCTTATCCGGTTTCTGGAGGATTCGGATCCGGCTCGGAACTGACTCAGCTCCGACTCTAACCTGACTCGGTTCCGACTTCAATCGGACTCGGGTCAGATCGGGTGACGGTCTGAAGCTGACTCGGGAGCGACTCCCGTTTGGCTCCGGGTCGGTTCAAAACTGGTTGCGGACCGGCTCGAAGGTGATTCGGACCGGAACCGCACAGTGTCTGATGCCGACTCGGTTCCGGCTCGAGCATGATTCGTTAACTGTTCGGAGCGGCCCCGCAACAGATTGGTGCCCGGTTTCGGCCAGCTTCGTTTCCGGCTCCCTTCCGGTTCTGACTGTAATCGTGTCCGGTGTGACATACCCTGGGCTAAAGCCCAGGGGCTTCCCGTATGCCGTCTCAGGCCCGCCAGATCAGCGTCCGGGCTAACCCCGCATGTCCTGCGGTTCTTTTCGCGGGCGATCCCCGGCAAACGGAGTCCCTCGGCACGGATGTTCAGC
>JAISEQ010000419.1 GCA_031264045.1 Deltaproteobacteria bacterium | reverse complement strand
TCTCGGAGGAGCTGAAGTAGCGGGGGAGCCAGGATTCCCCGGCGCACGGGCGCGGGGAAACGGCCGACGCGGAACCGGATCCGGGAGCGCCCGGAGTCCGTCTCCGGCCCGGGCGATCGTGCGGGCCCCGGGCCGCCGGCCTTGATCCGGTAACGCCGTCCTTCCCCGGCCTTGATCCGGTGACGCCGTCCGTCCCCGGCCTTGATCCGGTGACGCCGTCCTTCCCCGGCCTTGATCCGTTAACGTCGGCCCACGTCCTGCGGAGGCCGGCCTGCCGCCCGCCTTTCGGGCCGGCCGAAAGCTCCCCAGGCCTGCGCTTAAGGGGCGGTCGGGGCAGGGGTTCCGCCCGCCTGCCCGGCAGGCTCTCCGGGTCCGGGCACCCCGTCGTCTTCGGCGGCGGCCGGGGACAGCTCCGGTTCGGTGGCACCTCCGTCCGCCTCGGAGGCAGGCGTCGCGCCGGGAATATCGGGGGACCTTGCGCCGGCGGCCTCGGGATCCCCCGGCGCGGGGGGGGCCGGCTCCGGGGGGGACAACGGCATTGTCGGGATGCCGGACGGCCTGGTCTCCCACAGGGCCGGGTCGGCCCCCCAGCCCACCAGCTCCGTGCGGGGTATCTCCAGACGGTAGGGGCCCTCTGCCCAGGACCAGGCGGAGCTCGGGTCGATGTTCAGCACCGCCCCTTTCTCGGTCAGGACCAGGCTCCCCAGATCCTCCAGCTCCTCGGCGTCCTCCATGAAGCCTTCCGGCGGAGGGGGAGGGGTTTTGCCGGCGCAGGCCGTGCCCCCGTAGAAGCGGGGCAGGGTCTCGCGGGGTGGATCCTTGAGGCAGGAGTCGGTCCAGACGAGCGACCACAGCCCCGCCGACGCCTTCTTTCGGTCGGGGAACAGGTCGAATGGGGCGAGAGGCCTCCCTGAGGCCAGATCGAAAGTGTAGGCCGTGTATCCCAGCCAGCCCCTGGCCCCCCCGTCGTATCCCCTGTCGGTGAACAGAAGCCCTAGCACCCCGGGAGAGGGACGGAAGAGCTCGTAGGTTATCTCGGTGTAGAGGCCGCGTCCCTCCTCCGCCGCGCAGGGCGCCTGGGAAGCGCCTATGTCCGCGAGCGCCCTGGCCCTGGTCTCCAGGAGCCACTCCTCGGCCATGGAAGCGAGCCTCTGGTCCGTGGCCTCGCCTCCGGTGTTCCTGGGGAAGCTTATCGACCCGCTGAACACGGCCTTCTGCGGGCAGTCGGCATGCCTGGCCTCGAAGGTCCAGCTGACCGAGACCGGGGTGAAGGCGACGGGCGGGCCCTGCGCCGCCGCTTCCGCACCCAGGAACGAAACGGCCCAAGCCGCCCCGGCGATCGCGAGGAAGACCGCGCGGGCGGCGGCGCGGCTTGAGGCGGGCGGCAGGTCATCGGCACGGACGCCCGGCGGCGGGAGGGCTTCGGCGGCTGCGGGACCCGCCGTGCGGCGGGTGCCTGCCTTGCGGGGGGCGGTACTCACGGGGTGCTCCTTGGGGCGGCGGGGAGGGGCGGCCCCCGCCGCAGGCAGGAAAGCGGGTTTTCGCGTGCTGGCACGGGGCCTGCCCGGCCGGTTCCGGAGCGGATCCCCCGCCGGGCTGGATCCGGAGCACGGGGAGGTGTTGCGCGGCCCCGGAAGCGGGTTTCGCGGCCCCGGGGCGGGGCCGCGCCCGGAAAGGCCCGAGCCTGATTGCGTTTGACCCATTATCGCACGGACTGGCTGACCCGCGCATCCCCCCATATTTCGTTGCGTCCCCGGAGACGTCCAAGGGTTTGTGCCCCGAATGCCCCCTCGGTGTCCCTGAGCCCTTCCGGGCGGCCCCTGTGGTGTCCCGAGTCCGTTTTCGGGATGCCGGTCTGCCCCGCCGGGGCCGGAAAAGGCCTTGCCGGAGCCCGGGGGGCGCCCTGATGCCCCGGAGCTCCCCCCCGGCGCCCCCCGTATCGTTCGGGAGCCCCGCAAGCTCTCAGGGGGCTCGCGGGCGGTGTCCGGCGGCTCACGAACCCCGGGTTCGAAACGGGAACCGGACCGCCGGAAGACGGGACGGGGTCCGCTCCCCTCCGGGGACGGGAGCCAGCGCGGGGATTCGGCGGGATGTTCCGGGCGCCTGGCACCGTTGGGCGAGGGCCGCCCCGGCCTTGCCGCAGGGCGTCGGTTTTGGCTACAATGCGCAGTGAGGCAAGCGCCCGACAAGGCGCCCGGCAGCTCTTCCGGGAGCTTGGAAAGGCACCCCCCTATGCTGATGACGATGGACGTCGGCAACACCAACATAAAGTTCGGGCTCTGGCGGGGCGAGCAGATGGCCGGCAACTGGCGGCTGTCCACCCGCGGGGACGTCTCGGGAGACGAGCTGGGGCTTGTGGTGGACGGGGCACTGAGGCTGGCGGGCTTCTCCTTCGGCCAGGTGGGGGATCTCATAATAGCGTCCGTGGTGCCACCCCTGCGTCCCGCCATCGAGCGCTTCGCGGGCAGGTACCTGGGCAGGATTCCCATATTCGTGGAGGGCTGGAGCCAGTCGGCCATGAGGCTCGAGTACTCCAACCCCAGGGAGGTCGGCTCGGACCGCGTGGTGGCGTCCCTCGCGGCCTGGCGCAGATGCCGCCGAAGCCTCATAGTGATCGACTTCGGGACGGCCACGACTTTCGACTGCGTGTCCGGGGCGGGCGACTACCTGGGAGGGGCCATAGCCCCGGGATTCAGGCTCTCCGCGGAGGCCCTGTTCCGCCGTGCCAGCATGCTTCCCAAGATGGAGTCCTTCCATCCCCCGGCGAAGGCCCTCTGCAAGGACACCCTGAGCGGACTGAACGCCGGGCTGGTCCTGGGCTACACGGGCCTGGTGGAGGGGCTTGTCCGGAGGCTCGGCTCCGAGATGGAACCAGTGCCTCTGACCGTTGCCACCGGGGGCCTCGCGTATCTGTTCGCCTCCCAGACGGACGTCATAAGCGAGGTGCTCCCCGATCTCACCATGGAGGGCCTGAAGCTCATCTATGACGAAAAAAAGTGGTAGATACTCCCCCTTCCGCCCGGTCTTCCTGAAGCCCCGCTGCGTCATGGGCCTCTTCGGACCTTCGGGGCCCGCCGCGGCCGAGGACGTCCTGCGCGGAAAGGCGGCCCTGACCGCCATGGGGATAGGCACGAGCTACGTGCCCGCCTCCGCCTGCGCCGACCCTGACAGGCTGGACCGCCGGCCCAGCGCCCCGGACGGAGCTCCCGGCGCCGAGGCCGTCCCGCCCCGGCGGGGCGCGCCCCCCGCTCCCGAGTCCGGCGTGGGCGATGCCGCAGGCGTCGGCAGGGCATTTGCCGGGGCGGAGACGTCCGGAGCCCCTCCGGGCCTCCTGGCCGGTCCCGGCCCCCCGGGAGCTCCCGGAATTCCAGGATCTTCCGGATTTCCAGGCATTTTCGGGCCTCCCGGCCCGCCCTCCCGCGAGGGCGCTTCCGGCGCGGGGCGGGCGTATCTGGCCGGAGCCGACGAGATAAGGCTCATGGGGCTCCTGGAGATGATGGACAACCCCGGCGTCTCCGAGCTCCTTGCCGTGAGGGGCGGCTTCGGGGCCATGAGGCTCCTGAAGGATCTTCTTCCTTTCTGGCACGTCTTCCCGCGCAACAAGCCCATAGTGGGCTTCTCGGACGTCACTGCCCTGCATCTGGCCAGGCTCCGGGCCACGGGGACGGGGGGCTGGCATGCCCCCAACCTCACCACCTTCGCGCGGCTGCTTCCCGCCGAGGCCGCCCGCGCCCTGGCCGTCATGAGGGGCGAGGACGAGGGGGCATGGGAGTTCGACGCGCCGGACGTCATGGTGCCCGGGGAAGCCGCGGGGCCGCTGGTCGGCGGGAACCTCACGGTCTTCGCGAGCATGTGGGGATCCCCCTACTGCCCAAGCACCGAGGACACGCTTCTTCTCCTGGAAGACGTGAACGAGCAGCCCTACTCGATAGACAGGCTGCTCACGTCGCTTTCCATCCGCCGGGCCTTCAAGGGGGTGAAGGCCCTGGTCTTCGGGGAATTCGCGGACTGCGGCGATCCTGCGGAGATCCGCGCCATCATTTCGGAGTGCGCGCGCTCCGCGGGCGTACCCGCCGTGGCGGGCGCCCCCTTCGGGCACGGGGACCGCTGCGCCCCCTGGTTCTACGGGGAGAGGGCGGTGCTTTCCGCGGGACGGGGAGGGGGAACCGTCGCTTTTCCCGGCCGCGGGCCGTCCCTCGAGATACCCGAGGGATTCCCGGTCGAGATGCTCATCTGACGTCCGACGGCGGCGGGCGGTGCCCGTCGCGCTCCTTGGCGGGGACGGCCGGACTCCCCCGGGGAGGGAGACTAGGGGGTCGGAGGATGCCCGGCTTCCCCCACCGACTGCTGACGGGGGATGCTTCGGCCCCCTGACGGTCGCTGGCCGGGATTCGGACTTAGCCCGGAGGCGTACGCGGGCATGAGCCCGGAAGCGCCGCGGGAATGGTCCTGAAGCGCCACGAGGGAGGAAGCGGTTCATTTTCAATGTGGCAGAACATCTACCGTCATCTGGAGCGTCTTATCAAAATGTTGAAGGTATGTGATACCTGACAGTTCATTTGCCTCGAAAGAGACACTTATGAAGTGTGTTTCCAGGATAGACTCCATATTTGATAATTTCCCTTACATATCTCAGCTTTTTGAAATAAACAATTTTTAAGCATCAGCACTTTTGAATCCCAAACATCGTCCGTATCGTGAGACATTTTCTTTTCTGGCGACAGAGACATTCTGTCAGAGTATCGATCAGAGTATCAGTTTATCGGTCAGAGTTTTAGTCGGTATCGGGATATCGGTCGGCACCAGGATTATCGGCACTGGGAATCGAAGCTGGGCCGGGGCTGCGGGAATGAACGGATGCGTAAGCTGTTTGGGAATTTTTGATTCCACTGCGAAAACTCATCCCTCATCAAAAGAGAGGGTGAACTCTATTCATCCTCGGCATCGAAAGCACCTGTATATAAGTCAAATCCTCATCGTTTCGTGTAGCCCTTCCCTAATCACTTTGACCTCTAAAATGTCAAGTGAGGGGTTTTCGCAGTGGGATCAATTGTTATGGTAATGTCGAAACACTCCGACATGATTTGCTTATCGCACCAAACGTGTCCGTTATAAAACGATCCTGGCTTACCGCAACAAATAATCAGCAGATGGTTGCGGCTAGCTACATGATTGCTTTATCCGTTCATCATTCTTTAAAGTTCCAGTTCCTGAAGGCTTTTCTTTTCGATCTGAATGGTGTAGCCATGAAACAGAAAATTTTTTATTTCATCAAAATAATCAGATAATCCTTGAAGAATATTTGATGGTGTCAAACCCCGGGTAATTTGAATTGATATTTTACGGCTCTACGCGGAAACGCGATCGCCGGGCAGGCGCCTGTTTTGAGGAATCTTGGCATAAATCATGCAAACATATCTCACAGTAGGCTATTTTTCCCATGAAAGGAGATATGATATGTCT